>DATMPD010000348.1:0-19620 GCA_035567955.1 Edaphobacter sp. | reverse complement strand
TGGCGGGCGCACCGGTCGTATGTGGTCAACATTCAGCACATACGCGAGGTAGTGCCGTGGTTCAAGTCCAGCTATCAACTGCGGATGGACGATACCCAGAAGACCGAGATTCCGGTGAGCCGGGCCCAGACCAAGCGGTTGCGAGAACTCTTCAATTTGTAGGGCACCGCACCTGTCATTTCACCCGTCATTTCGACCGAAGCTGCACACAGTCTGATCGTGAGCAGCGCAGTGGGTGTGCCGTGACTTGCTCTAGAGCAACGACCTTAGCGGTCAGCCTTGCTAGCCTGAGTCCATGCAAGGCAGATGAGAACCATTTCTGCGGCCCTCCACTACGGAGGGCTTATTTTTTGGGATGATAATCCAGAAAATGGACATGGCTGTGGCAGTTCATTAACCCCAGGTTTTCTTCCCGTTGAACCTTGCTAGATTCTCGTTGAGAGTCGGGATTGAATCTTCCTTATCGGGGATAACACCGAAATCCTCTATAAGCATTAATGCGAATTCCTCAAACGAAATGCGTGGTGTGGGGAAGTGCATATCTCTGATTTCACTGCGCAGGTTTCGTGCAGCCCCATCAGAGATGTGCAAATGGGGTTTATCTTCGGAAGAAGATCCGTTGGGATGCCAATGAAAGGCCAAAATCTCTCTTCCTTGGTCATCGTCAATCTCATACCAATAAGATCGCGTGCAGACCTTCCACCCGAAAAGGGCTTTATCAAGTTCAAAGCTCTGTACGAATGACAGAGCAAGAATCTCTTCCGAATTTGTTATTAATTCGACGGTTGGCTCTCGGAAGGTAACTGTGTGGATAACATCTGGATCATAACCATCGGATCGAACGACAGCTTTACTAAAGCAGCTCATCGACCGGCGAATTGGTATGAGATATTCCTCTACAGCCTCAGCAGGATTTTTTCCGGGCACTTGTTGACCGTACCATTGGGATTAGCATGGCTACTCTCTCTGCGCGGGTCCTTACTTTAGAGGTTCGATAATGACCCTCATCCCATTTTTTCAGAAATTCTGCTCCCGATAAATTCAAATATCTCTCGGCGGTTTCATCAAAAAGCCGCTTGGCTTCGTCAGGCCGGATCGTTTCAGAGGTAGACGCCGATTCCGATTGTCTATGTACGCGCTCCGCTATGATGCTCATCGTGCGCCACCTCTCCACGGGATCAACCCGTTACAAGGACATAATTGTCTTCATTCACTTTATGTCAGATCGTCATTATCTCCCAGCAAAATTACGATTTATTTTGAACTGAACGCCTTAAGCTTTCCTATAGGTAAAGAGTTCCCAAGAAGCACTAAGGGTTGATATGGCCTCAAGGAATGCAACAAGATTGTTGACAACCATTAATCCTTGCGGCTAACCCTTGCATTTAACTAAAGAACCCCCCATACTTAGATGAGAGGTTGAGTATGTCTTTCACTATCCAACAAATCGATGCCAAGATCGCCAGCGCAGAAGCTGAGGTTTCGGTTGCGCAGGAAAAGCTGTCTTACTGGCGAAATCTTAGGGATATGGTAAGTAATCCTCTCTTCGCCGAAATTTCGTCCGGCTCTGTACAGGCTTCGCCATCTGTAGCACCTTCCCTTATCCGATATCCAATTGAATCGGGAATACCCGTACCCACGAAAAGGTATGGGGAAATAAAGCGGTTGACGCTTGAATGTCTACCGGAGAGCGGAAATCCTGTTACGCCACAAGAGCTTGCCGAAAGGATTGCGGCAACTGGTTATGTCTTCCAAACCAAGACTCCTGCAATTAGCGTAAACGACACCTTGAATACGCTTCAGAAGGAAAACAAGGTTCGCTTTGTGGGGAAATCGCCCAGTAATGCTGGTCTATGGCTGAAAGCTAGTAAAGAGTTTGAAATATTTGTAACTACGGCAGGGGAGGTTAAAGGCCAAGAGGCCACCGTTTAGGCGACCTCTCGTTTTTGATATGTACGACGTTCGGCAAACCGCTTGAAGGGGTGATCAGACCCCGACATTTGAGAGAGCCGAGCAGCAAAGGGGATGAGCAATGCGCTTGCTATCCTATCGTTGCTGTACCGCAGCAGGAGCTTATTCCTGCCTTACCGTTGTGATGGGAGGGTCCGTTGGTATCCCCAACGGATTCCCGTCATAGACGGAAACTGTTTCAAGTTTAATCCTGTCTTCCACCTTTGTCCACCTTTATCTACCTTTATCTACCTCCGGTGGCGATTACTTTAGTGGTATCCCGGCCCTTATGGCAACCAAAGAGCCCTCACTAAGGAAGCCCAGACCTCCTTCCGTTTCTGACACTTACACTTTTTTTCTACGTTTTTGGCCCAGAAATCGCATGTCAAGCCCCGAAACCACCTAAATCTCTCAAACCAAAAGAAATAGAGTTGGCATGTTAGTTAGGTTCAATCCCGTATACTGGATATAGATCGAAAAAGAAGCCCCGGCCTTGGCTGGGGCTTTTGCATTTAAACCATTAAGTCCTTTGCTGGCAATATTTTGGACGCAACTCCAATGGTTGCAATATTTTAGCGACATTAATGCTCGCTAAAATATTGCAACCATTAGACTTACACGCAGGCAATAGGGGGGGTACCCCCGGAAATCAGGAGAACACCATGCAACTAGCACTCTGCCGCCATATCAAGACCAACGGAACCCGCTGCAAAGCCCCATCGCTCAGCAACGGAACCTGGTGCTACTTCCACAACCGCCTCCACCAGCGCCACACCGCCTTCCGCCCCACCGCTGCCAGCCGCGGCTACCTCATCCCCGGCCAGCACATCGAGCTCTCCACCCTCGAGGACCGCGAATCCGTCCAGGTCGCCCTCTCCGTCGTCATCAACGCCCTCGCCACCGGACAGCTCGACATCAAGCGAGCCACCGCACTCCTCTACGGCCTCCAACTCGCCAGCAACAACGCCGCCCGCCTCCAAATCACGCCCTATGCACCCGACGTCGTCCGCTCCGTCGAACCCTCACCCGAAGGCCTCGACCTCGCCGAACCAGGAGCCACCCTCGACACCGAAGACCTCTACCACTTCAACGACGAAGAAGAGGAACAAGACGAAGAAGAAGAATTCACCGAAGAACAAACCAACAGCTTCCTCGACATGTACAGCACAGAGCCTTCCCGGAATCGTCTAGTTGTTGCGGAGCGCGACCATCGGCCGGATGCGGGAGGCTCGTCGAGCGGGGATGTACCCGGCGAGCAGGGCGATCGCTCCTAAGACGACGACCATGCCGAGGAACGTGATCGGGTCGGTGGGGGTGGTTCCGAAGAGGAGCGAGGCAATCAGGCGGGAGGCCCCAAAAGACGCTGCCGTTCCGATGGCGATGCCAATCAGGGCGAGTTGCAGCGTCGTCCGGATCACGTCGAGCTGGATTCGCCCGAGAGTTGCGCCCAGCGCCATGCGGATTCCAATCTCCTGCGTGCGCTGGGTAACCGAGTACGAGATCACGCCGTAGATACCAAGCGCCGCGAGGATCAGACCAAGCCCGGCAAAGATTCCGACCAGGTACACGAAGAAGCGGCGCGGCGAAGAGGCGTGATCGACCAGGGACTGGATAGGCAGTAGATCGGCCGCGGGCTGGCCGGAGTTGAGTTGGCGGAGAGCCGCGAGGACGCTGGGCTGGAGAGTCGAGGCAGGCAGAACAGAGCGGATGACGAGGTGGGAGTCGTTGGGACCGAACTGCGGGGCGGCGATGGAGACATACATCTGCCAGCCGGATTTGGCCTCGGCGCTGGTCTCGCGGACGTCGGCGATGACGCCGATGACACGAGCGTCGGATCCGCCTACGACGGCGATGCGGTCGATGGGGTCTTCGTTAGGCCAGAGGTAGCGGGCGACGGTCTCGTTGATGACGACGACGGCTTGTTTGGGGTCGTTGTCCTCCCAGGTCATGTCGCGACCCTTAACCAGACGCATGCCGATGGCGTTCAGATAGCCGGG
Organism: Edaphobacter sp.; assembly: GCA_035567955.1. GTDB lineage: Bacteria > Acidobacteriota > Terriglobia > Terriglobales > Acidobacteriaceae > Edaphobacter. Next base: position 15,673 of record DATMPD010000348.1, on the reverse strand, counting down.
AGTCACGACGTAGACGAAGGTTCCGGGAAGCTCGCCGGGCTCATAGTGCTTGCCCTTGGCGGAGATGCCCCAGGAGCGGTTGCGGGACATAGGGAGGGAGTCGGTGATAGCGGCGGTCTGGACCCCCGGGATCTGCTCGATCCGGTGAAGAACCTCGCGGTCGAAGGCGGCGATTTTGGCTGAGGTGTCGAGGCCCTGAGGGTAGTCGAGGAGGATGGCGGAGGCGCGGGTGGGCTCGAAGCCGAGGTCGACGTCGAGCACGCGGAGAAAGCTGCGCAGCAGCAGACCGGCGGCGATGAGCAGAACGCAGGCGAGCGCGATCTGAGAGACCACGAGGGAGGCTCGGAGGCGGGCCGTCCCCTGACCTCCGGTGGTGCTGGCCGCCGAATCCTTAAGCGCATCCTGCAGGTTGCCGCTGGCGATGCGCAGGCCGGGAACGATGCCGAAGAGCACTCCGGCGCTGACAGCGATAAAGAGAGTCCAGGCGAGGGCCGTCTTATCGATGCGAATGCTTGAGAGAAGCGGGAGGGCGATCGAGCCCTGATGGGCGAGGTAGAAGACGGCAGCGAAGGCAAGGCCAAGGCCGACGATGGCTCCGGCAGCGGAGAGGATGAGGGATTCCGTCAGGAGCTGGCGGACGATGCGGCTGCGTGCGGCCCCCAGTGCCGAGCGCATGGCGAACTCCTTGGAACGCGCGGCGGCGCGGGCGAGCAGGAGGTTCGAAAGGTTAACACAGACGATCAGAAGGATGAGTCCAACGGCTCCCCAAAGAACGATGAGCGAGCGGCGGAGACTGCCGGAGACGAAGTCTTTGAGGTCCCAGAGCTGGGCAGTATATCCGCCTTTGTATCCCTTCTTCACACTGCCGTCGAGGGTTGGGAAGAGGAGATCGGCCTCGGACTGGGCCTGAGCGAGAGTGACTCCAGGCTTGAGGCGGCCGGTGAGGGAGATCATGTTGCCGTACTCGCGAACCTTGTCGTAGAGATACGGAGTGAAGACATCCATCTTCGTGCCCGGCGCGTAAACCGAGCCGAAGTCAAACGTCTCAGGCAGAACGCCGACGACGGTGTTCGGCATGTTGCCGAACGAGATGGCCTTGCCGATGATGTTGGGGTCGCCGCTGAGCTGGCGCTTCCAAAACGGGTAGCTGAGGATGACGACCGGGGAAGCGCTCGGGCGGGATTCTTCCGCAGTGAAGGTGAGCCGACCCATCAGCGGCTGCACGCCCAGAGTGTGGAAGAAGTTATCCATGACATCGATCTGGGAGACGGGGACAGGAACGCCGCCGCCGGTGAGCTTCCAGTTACCCGGAGCGGTAAAGGCGTCGTAGCCGGTGAAGTCGGAGAAGGATCTGTTCTGGCGCTGAAACTCCTGCACCGCATCGGTGGAGTAGGTGGCGCAGGAGGCTCCGCATTTGGAAACTTTGGGGGCGATGCGGACCAATCGATCCGCTTCGGGGAATGGAAGCGGGCGCAGCAGAATCGTGTCGACGACGGAGAAGACGACGATGTTGGCGCCGATACCCAGAGCGAGGATGAGGATGGCGATGACTGTGAAGCCGACATCGCGGCCGAGGGTGCGCAGCGTGTAGCGGAGATCCTGCAGCAGAATGTCGAGCCAGGGGAGGCCGCGGGCAGCGCGTTGCTGCTCCTTCGCCTGCTGGACGCCGCCGATCCGTACGAGAGCGCGACGCCGGGCTTCGTCAGGCGGCATGCCATGGCTGATGTTTTCTTCGACGGCAAGATCGATGTGGCTCTGAAGTTCGGCTTCGAGGTCGGAGTCGCGCTCCTGCTTATGGAAGAAGGACAGCAAGCGGTTGAAGGCTTCGCGAATGGCTCCCATTAGAGATCTCCTTCGACAGGCATGGCGAGAACGCGGCCGATTACGGAAGAGAGGCGGTTCCAGTAGGCGGTGTCTTTTGCCCACTGCTTGCGGCCGGCTTTGGTAATGGCGTAGTACTTCGCCTTGCGGTTGTTGTCGGAGGTGCCCCATTCGGCGGAGATCCAGCCGCGTTGCTGGAGACGAACGAGCGAGGCGTAGATGGTGCCCTGGTTGAGGAGAATTTCGTCGCCGCTGACCTCCTCGATGCGGCGGGCGATGCCGTAGCCGTGCAGGGGACCCATGGTGGCGAGGGTTTGCAGGACCATGAGGTCGAGGGTGCCCTGGAGGAGATCGAGTTTTTCTGATCTTTCCTGTTTCTCTGGTTTTTCCGAGGGCAAGGGACGCTCCTGTGTTAATGCCACATCAGTATGGCATGGTTTATGTGGTTGTGCCACAGGAGGGATATCTCGCGGTTCAGGGTTGATGACAGCGGCTAGGCGATCAGCGCTGCTGAACGCGGCGCAGATGCGGAGGCGTGGGGCGGGCGGCGTTATCGGTCCAGGTTTGGGTTGCTCCCCAGGCGCGCGTGGCGGTGAGGTCGATGCGGAAGGGGCCGGCGGCGCGATTGGTGGGCAGGACTTCGGCGAGGCCATCGCCGAATTGGGGCAGGGCTGCGCCGAGGGCATGGAGACGGGCGATGGAGGCCATGCCGCTGAGGTGCAGGGTGTAGCCGGCGGTGTCGAAGTGGCCTTCGAGGATTGCGGGGTCTTTGCCGCCTAATGCGAGGGCGATGGGAGCAAGTTGGAATCCGCTCGAGAGCGTGGCGGCGGGTTGGCGTTGCGGGTGACGAAGATCAGGGATTGGCGCGGGGGTGACGGACTGGACTGTGAGATCGCCTGTGATCAGAGACGTTGTGTCGAAGCGTGGATTGATGAGGCCGGCATTGGTGATCAGCATCTCGCCTCGCCAGGGAGTTGGGGCGGCAGGGTCTGGGTGGTAAGAGAGAGTTCCAGTGAGGATGCCGTCGGCGGTGATATCTGCGGGGACGCGAGAGCTGGCTATGTGCAGCCAGTCGAGGAGAGTCGCGGCGGGGAGGCCGGGGGTGCCGATTTCAATAGTGGCGGAGTTGGGGTTGCGGATGTCCGGGATGGCGCCGGAGATCGCGAGAGTTGGGGGACCGGAGGAGCCGGCGGGGGGCCAGCTGCAGTGGATGTCCTGAAAGCTGTGGAAGTCAGAGGTGGCAGTGCCGAGGCACTGGAGGTCGACGTCGAGGGCCTGAGCTGGCACGAAGTCGGCTCGACGGGCTCCGGTGAGTTGAAGGCGGGTCTGGATGGCGCTGTCGCTGACGGTTCCCTGGGCGTTGGCGGTAAGGATCATATCGCCGCGAAGGCCGGCGTCACGACCGAAGACGATGAGGCTTGCCTGACCGAGAGGGACGTTGCGCCACTCGCCGCGGAGGCTGATGGGGACCTGGCCGAGAGAGGCGGCGCGGCCAAGAGTGCCCTCGAGTTGGATGGTGCCGGTATCGGTGGCGTTGGTGTCGGTGCGGGTGGGCCGGGCCTTGATGCGGAGGTGCCACTGCTGGGGGTCGGGGAGCCAGAGGGCGAAGTCGGCCTCGGTGACCGAGAAGGGAGACTTTTCGCGGTCGAGCTTGAGATTGAGGCGGGCGCCGGTGGCTTCGATGTAGGGGAAGCGTGGGGCGGCGCCCGCTTTCTTCTGCGCGGTGGGCGCGGCGTCGATGTGGGCGGCGTGAAGGAGGATGCTTTCGAGGTTCCACTTGCCGTTAGCGAGGTGGACGAGGTTGACGCTGGGGTCGGTGAAGCTGATGGTGGAGAACTCGACACGGCGTCGCCACAGGGAGCTGATGCGAAGGGTGGCGCGGACGGTGTTGGCGCGGATGACGGGCTCGGAGCCGAATGCAGGGTCTTCCTCGACAACGAAATTTTCCAGAATGAAGCCGGGGAGCGGAAGGAGGTTCAGGCTGACTCTGTCGAGGTGAACGGGGCGGCCGAGGCTGTCGCCGATGCTGTTGGCGATGCGCTTCTGATAGCGATTGACACTAATGAGAGGCGGGAGGAGGACGAGCAGAAGGACCGCAAGGGCTGCAAAGGCGAGATAGAGAAGACGGCGCAAGGTGCGGGTGCTGAGAGAGGGCGGGCTGTCTGCATCGACAGCTTCGCCATACTCGTAGGTTGGATCGATTTCCCGCATGAATTTTAAGTTCTCAGTTGTCAGTTCTCCGTTGTCAGTTCGATGGTGAAATCGGTTGAAGGGCTTACTGAGAACTGAGAATGGAGAACTGACAACTTCTTATCTGATGAGATGGAACGTTCGCCTCCAGCGTGTCTCGTCGAAGATGTGGAGGAGGATGTGACCCATGAAGCCGATGCGTTCGCCGACGCTCTGCTTGTTGATCTGGTCGGCGGGGGTTTCGAAGGACCAGTAAACGAACATGGGACGGCCTACGATGTTTTCGCGGGGAACGAACCCCCAGAAACGGCCGTCGAGGCTTTCAGTGCGGTTGTCGCCCATGGCGAAGACCTTGCCGGGAGGAACGACGAGGTCACCATCGACGATGTGGTTGGGGAGTTCGTAGGCCCAGCTGGCGGTGACCTGATCGTAGGGTCCGGGCGGGACAGTGGGAAAGTCGTCACGATAGGCGTTGAAGGCGTGCTGAGGGTTGTCGTCGGAGGCGGGCATGCCGGCCTGGGGCTCGTTTTGAGCGACACCATTGAGGTAGACAACCCCGTTGCGGAGGCGGATGCGGTCGCCGGGAATACCGATGGTGCGTTTGACGAGGAACAGGTCGGGTTCACCGGGTTTGAAGAAGACGATGATGTCGCCGCGGCGGACGTCGCGATAGAAGGTGAAGGGCGCCCATTTTGCCGGAGGGGCGAGAGAGATGCGGTCGACCAGAACGTGGTCACCGATGAGCAGCGTCTTGACCATCGAGGCGGAAGGAATCTCGAAGTTCTGGAAGATGAAGGTCATGACGAAGAGACCGATGGCGAGGACGGTGCAGATGGATGCCAGGGACTCGAGCGGGGTCTCGGTACGGTCCTGCTCGGCGGATGCGATCTCGTTTGGTTCGGTTGCCAGGGTGTCGGTCAAAAGGGTCTCCAGCGATGCAGCTATTAGTGTATCGCTGATGGGGGTGGGTTTTGAAAGGATGTGGTGTAGAGGATGGGTCAGCGAGAATAGAGCGGGCCTTCAGCTCTTAGTTGATGAGGAACCGATCTCGTGGGCCTTTGCCCAGACTGGTATTAGGATGCCCTTTGGCGGTCTGGTGGGGTCGAAATAAAAAACGTGCCTCGGTGGCTGAAACCGTGTTGCGTGTAAGGTCTTTCGGCACGGCTGAACCGCGCCGAAGCAAGGCGGACCTTTTTCAGCAGACTCCGGCAAAAAAATGGGCGCCATCCCATGAGGATCGCGCCCGCCCGGGTCCCGTTCGGCCAGGCTAAAAGGTAATCCTCCCGCCTAACTGGACTAACCTGGGGAATCCAAGCGTTCCCTGGATCTGTCCGAAGTTTACGTTTTGGATCTGGGTGGCATTGGAGGCGCCAAACCCATTGAACTGTGGCGTATTGAATGCGTTCAACGCTTCGGCACGGAACTGCGCATTGACCCGCTCTGTGACTTTGAACGTCTTGTTGAGGGACAGATCGGTGTTCAAATAGCCAGGGCCATAGCAGTTCGTAGTACGCGGCGCGTTGCCGTAGGTGAAGACCGGAGCGGCGGAAAATGCTGCTGTGTTGATGTAGTTGGTCAGTCTGCTCTCCGGTGAGCCGCTAAAGCAGGGCTGGATCCCCGTCATGTTTGGCCGCTGCACGCTTCCTCCAATAGTGCCGTTTGCGCCGGTCACGGCGTTGGCGTTTACTTGCGTAACCGGCAACGGCATTCCATTCTGGATGATCGTGACGTCGTTGAACGTCCATCCGCCAACAGCCATATCGACGAGCCTGCCCGCTCCGCCGAGGAACATCTTGCCACGGCCGAAGGGCAGGTCGTAGCTGCCCGTGATGGTGTAGCGAACGGGGATGTCGTTAATGGCACGAGAGTACTCGGACTTGATGGACTGCTGGTAAGCGGTCGGCGTGCTTGTATCCCAATCCTGCGGACCATTGTTGCCGGGATTCAGGGTATTGGAGGCGCCCCATGAATTATCCCAGTTCGACGACCAGGTCAAGGCAGTCAGAAGCGTGAAGCCGTGGGAAAAGCGCTTCTGCAGCTTCACGTCCAGAGCGTTGTAGTTGGAGTATCCGACACTGACGGAGTCGCTGATCGTTGTGTATTGCGGATACGGCAACAGGGTCTGTTCAAACGGGATCGTGGATTGACCGATGAGTCCAGCTCCTCCAGCCTTATAGTACGGATTCGGGACTTTTGCCAGCAATGCGGCCTGACCGAGGGAGAGGTATTTGTCCGGCAGCTGGTTGATGTTTGTGGTCAAGGGGAGGTTCTTTGCGTGCGCCCCGACATAGCCCACCTTCAGAGCGAAGCCGTATCCAAGGTCCTGCTGAATGTCACCGGAGTACTGCATCACGACGGGGGCGTGGCGATTGGAATCGAGGAGAGTCAGCGAGCTGCCCACGCCGGTCGCATAGCCAAGCGAGTTCCCTGTCGGGCCGACCAGGCCGTTGGGGAATGGATTGCTTAGGGTGTATGACCCGGGTACAGGTGCCGTGGAGGATGCGGCGACGAGGCTGTTCGTCTGGGTGTATCCCGGCGCGTAGGACGGGCTGGTTGAATAGACGAGAGGCGAATAGAACACTCCGAAGCCGCCGCGAACTACCGTGCTGGGGAGCACGCTATAGGCGAAGCCGACGCGCGGAGCGAATTTATTTCCGCTGTTGCAGCAGGCTGTCGGGTATCCATTCTGTCCTGCGAATTTCACGCCGCCTAATATGGTCGTATTCGGCGCCGTGGTAGCTGGATTGGTCACCGTCGGGTCGAGCCCGACTGCATAGTGATTGCTGCGCTCGTGAATGCCAGGCTCATTCTCATAACGCAGACCGTAGTTGACCGATAGTTTTGGAGTGATGCGGTAGTCATCCTGAACATAGAATGCGTTGTAGGGAACGTTCAGTGCGAGCTGCGTTGTCAAAATGACCGATCCCGACGAGGCCAGACCAAGCACCATGGATGCGGTGTCGGCACCAGTCGGCGTAGCTCCTGTTGCAGGCGTCTTCGAACCGCTGCTTGAGGTATAGCTGCTATCGAAGGCGTAGGTGCCGTTGCCGGTGCCTACGTTGGTGAAGGTAACGCTGATGCTGCGGTAGACATAACCGGCCTTCAGCTCGTGCTTGCCCAGCGATTTTGAAACTCCTAAGACGAAGTTACGCGAGTAGAAGACGGCGGGCCCGGAGTTGAGCGTGCCTTCGGTAGCGAGGGATTGGTTGGTTATCTGGGGAAAGGCCTTCTTCTGCAGCGCTCCGACATAGCTTGTTGGGAATCCGAGTGTGGTCTGGTCAAACCCATTGCTGATATCGAGGGTGTTGTTCGGAAAACGATTGAATCCAAATCCGGCGGTTACGATCATCGTCGGACTTACGGTGATTGTGTTGTTCACAGCAAATGCGTCGACCTTGCGGTAGAGAAGATAGGAGCTTGAACTGCCTGCAAGGCTTTGGAGTGCATTTCCGCCGGGCTCCTTGCTGCCGTAATGCATGTAGGAGACATTGGCCTGCCATCGTCTCAAGACCTGATGGTCGATCTTTCCGACGAACTCGTCTGCACGATCCCCCAGGGTATCGCCGCCGGTAAAATTATTTGTTCCGTAGGCCAGTCCTTGTGCACCGACGGGATAAGCATTCGCCAGAGCCACACCGACCTGATTCAAGCGCGCTTTAGGAATGACGTTGTCGGTCGGTACTCCGTTGTGAAGGCCTGCGTTTCCGTTGGCGACGGAAAACTGCTGCCGGGATCCGCCGGTAAAAACCGTCGCAGGATCGTAGATGTTGAGCGGGACCAGGGCTTTGGTCGTCGGATTCACGGTAAGAGTCTGGGAGAAATCTCCTGCGCGCTCTAACGCAGTAGGGACTACGAAGGAATTGCTCGCTGTCAGCGGTGACCGCTGCCGGTAGCCTTCTTCGGTGATCCAGAAGAATGTCTTGTTTCTTCCGTCGTAGACGTGCGGGATCCAGATCGGACCGCCGATCGCTCCGACGTAGCTGTAGAACTCCGCCGCCCCGCGCGGGATGGGGGTTGTGCCGTGGTTGTTGAAGAAGAGATTGGCACCCCAGTTGGTCTGACGTGTCTCCCCCTGCAGTACGCCATGCAGCGTGTTTGAACCGGACTTGAGGGTTGTGTTGAAGACGCCGCCACCGGTTCGGCCCATTTCGGCGTCATAGGAATTCTGTTGGACTTTGACTTCGTTCACGGCTTCAATCGAAGGAATGATTACCGCGCGGTTGCTGAAGTCGGTGATGGGAATATTGTCGATTTCGTAGTTGTTGCCGCTGATCGGGCCGCCGGCAAGCGAGATTTGAGAGGAGCCGGACTGATCCTGAAAACGCACAAAGCGAGGATCGCCGACCTGGGTGACGTTGTTATCGAGCTTGGAAAAGAAGAACGGGTTGCGACCCGCGTTCGGTAGATTTTCCAGCTTCTGCGAATCGATCACGAGTCCGTTCGATGCGTTAGAGCCGTCAATCAAGGGAGAGGTCGCCGTCACCTCCACGACCTGGCTCATCTCACCCAGAGTGAGGGTTACGTCGAGTGTCACGGACTGCTGGGTTGCCACGATGAGGCCCTTCTCTTCATGCTTCTTGAATCCGTTTGCCTCTACGCTCAACGAGTAAGTCGCAGGATCGAGAGCCGTGAACACATACTCGCCGGCGCTGTTGGTTTCGGCGGTACGCTTGATGTGAGTCGCTTCATTGGCCAAGGTCACCGTTGCCTGCGATAAGGTAGCTCCCTGCTTGTCCATCACGAGGCCGCGGACACTTCCGTAGTAGGTTTGTGCTTTCGCGCCCGCAACTAGAGCCAACATCAAAACAGATACGAGGACGCTGTATGTTTTCCTATGATTCCGCATGTACCGGCCTCCAATGTGATTTAGCTTTTTTAAAAGTCTGTGCATCTGCTGAGGCAGAGGTCGTTGGGCTCGTCGTGGTTCGGTGAACGTCCGGGTAAGCGACTAGAGACACTTCGAGCGAGGTCGCCAACGAAGGCATCCTGCCCGGCGAATCGAGAAACAGTCCCGGTTGTTCACATTTATTTAGTTGGTCTTTTGACTACTGAATCGTTTTGCTCTATGTGGGGCAACGCTGCCAAGGTCAAGGTGGTCAGGGTGATAAGCAAATCGAATTACGCCAAACGTGGAGTCAAAATAGGCTATCGCCTTGTTTGCTCCAAGGTTAGGAATGTCACGATACAGTTGGAGCGAAAACACTTCGGACTACGAAGCCTCTAGGTTTGCTCTGTTTCAATAACGTGAAAAATTGTTTTTTGGTGTAATGCCTTGAGAGTAACGAGGTGTCCGCAGCCTGTCAACAAAATAATTTGAGGCACAGGGCCGGCTCTGAAATCCTGCGTGCTTGCCAGGTGCCCTGTCTCAAAAAGTTCGCCACATAGGGGAACCCACTTCGCAGCGCTCCGATCGGGATGACGTCATCTGGAAGCTATCGATAAGCGGTCGGGATGACAATTTCTGTCAGAGACAGGTCAGCAGGTTGGTAGGCGGGGTGGGTCGACTAACGGACGACCTGGAAGGTGCGGCCCCAACGGGCGAAGTCGACGAGAGAGTCGATCTTGCTTGAGTGTTGGCGACGCTGGTCGGCTAGGGCATCCTGGGTGAGTGCGGTCGCGTCGTCGGTGTTGTGCTGCTGGAGAGAGAAGTAGATGAGCAGAGGCTTGCCGACGATGGCTTCGCGGGGAACGAAGCCCCAGTAGCGGCTGTCTTCACTGTCATTGCGATTGTCGCCCATGACGAAGTAGTTACCGGTGGGGATGATGAGCTCGCCGTTGTCGATGAGCGAACGCATGCGGATCCACCAGTGGGAATCGATCTCGGGGTCAGCGCTCTGGAAGCGGGGAAAGTTGTCGCGGAAGTTGTCGGGCGGGCTGGGGCGGTAGACAGCGTACGGCTCGGAGAGCGGGTGGCCGTTGATGAAGACGCGGCCGCTGTGGAGGCGGAGGTGGTCGCCGGGCAGGCCGATGACGCGCTTTACGAGATGGAGGGTGGCATCGACGGGGTCATGGAAGACGACGATGTCGCCGCGGCGGATGGCGGCAGACGGGAGGATACCGACGGAACCGTCGGCGTCGGGGCAGCTGGTTTGTTTGTCGACCAGGAGGAAATCGCCAACGAGGAGGGTTGACTCCATGGACTCGGAGGGGATGCGGAAGGGCTGTGCGCAGAAGGTAATGATGAAGATTGCGATGACGATGAGGTGGAGGAGGGACTGGAGCGCGGGGAGAACACCGGTTTTGTGGTGATGAGTGGAGGATGCGTGCGGACGGATGCTCTCGGAGGAGGAGTTAAGGGCGGAGACGAGGGAGCGGGCTTCGATCTGGATCTGGGTCTCGAGTTGAGGCTCGGTTTGGGCCTGGAGCTGGCCCGATTTCACGTCGGCGACGGGATGTGTCATTCGGGCACCTCCGCTGCGGAGACGTTGCTTGGCTGGGATTCGGAAATCAGACGTTGGAAGGCCAGGCGCGCGGCATCCTGTTGGGCCTGCTTTTTGGTGGTTCCCTCGGATTCGGCCAGGGCGCGGGACCCTCCAGTTTTGTCCTGGATGCGGACTTCGACGCGGAAGCGTTTTTGATGGTCGGGGCCGCTCTGGTCGGTGAGGACATAGTGGGGCTGGCCGGCGCCGGTGGCCTGAAGGTGCTCCTGAAGTGCGGACTTGTGGTCGCCGATGGCCCCGCTGAAGGTGTCGCCGCCTTGCATCGCGAGGTGTAGGTCAGGCAGGGTGGGCTCGATGATGTGTTTTTCGATGAAGGTGCGGGCGGCGTCAAGGCCGCCGTCGAGGTAGAGGGCGGCGATAACGGCTTCGAGGGCGTTGGCGAGAAGGGCGGGCTTGCGGCGGCCGCCGCTTTGTTCCTCGCCGCGACCGAGACGGAGGAGAGAGCCGAGGTCGATGCGGGCAGCGACCTCACCCAGGTGGCGGCGGCTGACGAGGGAGGCGCGGAGACGGGTCAGTTCGCCCTCGCGGGAGGCTGAGAAGCGATGGAAGAGCGATTCGGCGACGACGAGGCCGAGAACTGCATCGCCGACGAACTCAAGCTGTTCGTTGTCGACGGTGGGGTCGGGGAGCGAGTCGGGGTTGGTCTCATAGGCGAGCGAGCGGTGGGTGAGGGCCCAGGTCACCAGTTCAGGCCGCTGGAAGCGATGATCGAACAGAGGCGCAGGAGTGGTTATCTTTTCCGATTGCCCGGCCTTTTTGTGGCGCGTCGTCATCGAACCCCTCTACGTTACTTTACCGGACGGATGCCTTGTCCGAAGGGCTTGGTTAGTGTGGGGGTGGCGGACGATATGCGTCTTTCTCGGCTTTGCCGCTAGGGTCCAGGGGTGCGTCATCGGATTCGTCGGGGGTTTGGTGTTCGACTTTCGGTGCAACGAAGGGGTGCTTGATGCCTTGTTCGGCGGCGGCTTTGGTGTCGGGCTGGGCATCGCGAACGATGAGAGCGGCCTGGTATTCTGCCACGGCTTTCTCGCGATCGGGCACGATGTCGTAAAGCCTGCCGAGGTAGATGTGCGACCAAGCGAGGGTGCGGGGGTTCTTCGAGGTGTCGAGCACCGCCTGGAAGTCGCCGATTGCGGCACCGGGCTGGCGCTGCATGAGATTGACGCGAGCGAGGACATAGTGCGCTTGCGCGTGGTCGCCCGCAGGATCGGCGAGAACCTTGCTGGCGATTTCGGAAGCGCCGGCCAGGTCACCTTTGAAGATCTTGAGCTCGGCGAGTTGCAGGCCGGATAATTGTGTTGTCGCGCGGCGCAGAACGTCGTGACTGCTCTCGGGTAGGAAGGCGATCTGCTGATCTTTGTGGCGCTCGCGATCCACGTCCATCCCGTAGACCATCTGGCCCATGTTTTCCTTCAGGCTGACGCCGTCTTTCTCCATCGTGCCGATCTGGCCGTAGAAGTAGTCGACGAGCACCCATCCCTGACGCATGGCGAGGTCGACGGCCTTGCGGCGGACGGCCTCGGCTTCGCGCTCATAGGCGCTCATGTCGGCATCGTATCGTTCGAGATCGGCGCGTGCCTTCACTTGAGGACCCGGTTTCGGGGGCTTGGGGATGCCGACGTCCATCGTGTGAGTCTCGATCGCTTTAATGAGGCACTCAGTGAGAAGAGGCACGATCTCGGTCTTATAGGTGTACTCGAGAGGCGCATCCTGAACGGCTTTGAGAAGCGGTTGGAGGCGTTCCATGGCCTGAGCTCGCGCGTAGACCATGGGCTCGATCTCGTAGTGCAGATAGATATGGCGGATATCGTCCATATGGACGGCACCGAGAGGGTCCGCGGCGGGAGAGGAGACGACGATGTAATCGTTCGAGTAGATGCGGGCGTTGGTCGTCGACGGAGCCAGCATGGGCTCGAGCAGTACGAGGAAGCGGCGGCCATCGTAGCTGCTGACGGGAAGCCGGAGATAGATGTTGGTGTTAAGAATCATCTTTGTGAGCGGACCATGCACGCGGGAGGTGAGGTCTTCGTATTCGGCACGATGCTCAACCCAGATGGCGTTAAGGTGAATATCTTCGGCGAAGGTTCGCAGGAGGGGAAGAATGTTGACGACCTGAGTGGAGTCGGGCGGGAGTTCGGTTTGGTCGGCGGTGGGGGTCAGCTCGGGCGGTGGAGACAGGTAAAGGGCCAGCGAGATGTATTGGGCGAGGTTGAGGCCGCCGTCGGCTAGAGTGTGTTCGCGGACATAGCTGCAGAGGGCATCCCGGCTGGTGCGTGCGGCGGCCGAGGCTGCAACCTGCGTGTTGATCTCTTCGCGAATCCTGGCGCGCACGGGACTGGAGTTGGCGAGATCAGCGTCGTAGCCGCAGGTATTGAGCGCCACGGCGATGTAGAAAAGAGGCTCGCTGGTTTCGAGGGTGATGGCAGAGCCGCCCGCCTCCGGCTGAGCGATACGCGGGGCAGGCTTCGACGGGGCCTCTTTTGACGGTGTGTCGGAACTGCTGCTGCTTGAGGAACTCGGCTGTTGCGCATGGACGGGGAAGATGGATGCGTTGAGAAACAACGAGGCGGCCAGGCACAAAGAAGAGAGTGCGGGGTACCGACGAAACGACTTAGCTGGAGAAGGCACGATAAGGATTCGACGCTCCCTTTAAGTTTAAGGGAGCAAAGGGCGGAGTGGCAACCTGCTTGCTTGCCGCCAAATTACCCGTGGACTGAAATTCCGGAAAAGGTGAGGACGACACGGCCGCGGACGGGAGCGCCAAAGACGCTGGCCGGTTCGTATACGCTGGTCAGGAGTTGATCGACGACCTGGCTATGAACCGCTGGATCGTCCGGGCCCGAGACGATGTTGTAGTCGTAGACACGGCCCTCGGCGTTCACGTAGGCTTCGACGACGATAACGGAGTCATGATCGGTAACAATGGCGTGAGGTCTAACGGCCGAATAGAGGTAGTGGGGGGAGGTCATGGCTCCCAAGGGTTCGTCGTTCGCCATCACAGGCTCGGGCGCGGCGACCATGCCAAGGAGAAGTCCAATGCCTCCAATGAAAATGACGGCCCCGGCAAAACCGGCAGAGACCTGGACGAGCATCGGACGGATGGCGTTATCCCACTTCAAGCTCAGAGTGTCGACCCAGCTTGATTTTCTTCGGGCCTGTTCATGCGAAATGGCGAGACGCAGCCTAAGTCCGAGGTCTGGAGGAGCCTTCGCCGGACCGAAGGCAGCGAGGGATCGCTGCATAGCGCGCATGGCAGCAAATTCGCTCGCGCAGCCAACGCAGGATTCCAAGTGCTGAGCAATCTGCTGCATCCGCCGTCCGCTGACGGCGCCGTCGAGGTAGGGCGAGAAAGAAGATTGGCACTTCTGACAGCTTGGGGGGATCATCGCGTCACCAACACTTTCGATGTCTCAACTGAAGGATACGACGCACCGGTTGAAGAGGGTATAGCACCTTCGATACTGAGTAATGCGCGCATGGCGGAGCGGCCACGGGTGAGCCGTGACTTGACGGTGCCAAGGTTTACGCTCAGGATTTCGGCTATCTCTTCGTAGGCAAAGCCTTCAATCTCGCGGAGGATGACAACCGTGCGGAAGGCTTCGGGAATCTGACGGAGAGCGGTTTCGACGCGTTCGCGCACTTCGGCCTGGGCTGCGTGGTCGAAGGGTGAGTCGGAGGGATCAGCCAGGGTTGCGCTGAGGCAGAAACCGGTGCCTTCGTCGTCGGCATTGGACTCGTAGGGCGAGTCGATGGTGATCTCCTGCCTTTTGTGGCGCGACCACCATCGTCTCTGATTAGAGGCTTCCCGGAGAGCAATGCGATAGAGCCAGGTGCGCAGACTGGCTTCGCCATGAAAGCCGCGAATATTGCGAAAGACCTTAATGAAGACTTCCTGCGTGATGTCAGCAGCGTCCGCGGGGTCGTTGAGGCTACGCGCAACCAGCGAATAGATAGGCTGATGATATTGCGCGATTAGGAGAGCGAACGCCGACTCGGAGCCAGCTTTAAGATCGGCTACAAGAGCAGCATCTTCTGTCGTAATACCTATCGCGCTGGCTAAATTGCCCACTATCGTGCCCGCCTGCATACCGGGTACCTCTTACAGTACGACTTTGATGAAACAAGTTGCAAATACCGAGCTAGCGAGGCTCAAGAGGTAAGACAAAACATCGCCCGCGCGGACCGAGTGCTCGCTCACTCTAATATCTTTAGACACCGAGAGATACCCAATAAGTTCCCGCTCACATTGACGAATGGCCTGCGGTCATCCAGAATAGAAAGAGTCCTTCCTGAGAGTGGGCCTGTGGCGCAGCTGGGAGCGCGCTTCCATGGCATGGAAGAGGTCATCGGTTCGATCCCGATCAGGTCCACCAATAAATCAACAACTTACGGAAGCTCGCTTCTTCGACTTGGTAGCATTTGGTAGCAAATTACCAAAACCTCTATCGAGAATCGGTTCAGAAGTGCGTCCGCTTTCCCCTTTCTCCCGACTTACACCGGGGAGTTTCTTCGCTGCGATTTCATCGGGGAAGGAAGTCGCGGCTCGCGCTTTGCGCTTTGCGCTTTGCCGCCGACGCTTTCGCTCCCACCTGAATTGAAAGCCTAGACTTCGTCTTCAACTCGCGATGGATCGAATTCACCGTCGCTTGCACGCTGGCGGGAATCTCCTGCATGTAGACATCAGTCGTCGTCGCTGTACGGGAGTGCCGGAGCACGCCCTGTACGTCCTTCACGGTGCCCTTCTTCTGGGCCAGCGTGGCGATCGTTCTCCGAATCACCTGAAATGTCAGCTTCGGCAGTTCCAGGTCCCTCGCCAGCTTGTGGAGCACCCGCTTCCTATAGTTGTCCGTATCAAGGAAGCCGCCGTCTTGATTCGGGAAGATGAAGGCTTCAGGGGATGAATCGGGAGACTGCCGCTTCCACGCCGTGATTTGCGCTGCCAGGTCTTTTGGCAAATGCACCGTGGCTAGGCTTCGCTGCGTCTTGCCCCAAGGACGGATTTTGCCCTTGTAGACAGTCTCCGTGACGCTCATGGTGGCAGCCGCTTCGTTGAAGCTCTTCCACCGGAGCCCGAACAACTCGCTGGGACGCAGGGCATTCGTCATGTCCAATTCCAGCAGAAGACGATCCCGCGCGTTCAGCTCCGACAGCGCCTTCCTCAACTGATCCCATGTCAAGGTCGTCTTGTCGGTCTCCCGCAGTTGCGTTGGAACCCTCACCTT
>DATMPD010000347.1:0-4976 GCA_035567955.1 Edaphobacter sp. | reverse complement strand
GGAGATCGCACGGGCCAGCGTGGCGGACAGAGCGGTGACGTGCGCTACGGCGGCGGTGGCGGTGCCGATGGCACGGTCTGGGGCAACATCAATACTGGGAATAATCGCTATGGCGGCGCCGGGCCACGGCCAGCAACGCCTGACGCGTCCGGCAATCCCGCCGATACGGAACGGACCTATCAGCAGGGCGTACGCGAGCTGAACCAGCTCCGGCAGATGGTTCAGAGCGATCCGCAGGCCATGAAAGAAGTGCAGGAGTTGGCGAGGCAGATGCAGCAGCTCGATCCCAGCCGCTTCCCAGGCAATCCAGCGATGGTGGAGCAGATGCATCGTGAGGTGCTGAGCTCCATCGATCGCATAGAGCTCCAGTTGCAGCGCGACGGCGCCTCGACCGAAGCGCGCACCGGCAAACCTTACGCTGTTCCGGCGGGGTATCAGGATTCAGTGGCCGAGTACTACCGGCGACTCAGTAGAAATCCTTGAGCCATGGAGATCGAATCGGCGAGAGCAACAGGGATGAATGGGTGAAACTACTTCACCGCGCAATCTTTTCGTCCCGTATCCGCAACACTCGCAATCAACCACTTGCCTTCTTTGCGGACGAGATTGAATAAATCGGTCCCGCAGTGGTCTACTTTGCCGTCTATCAGAAACTCGAACGGAGCCCAAACCATGGCGAGGTCGTTGTCGATTCGCACGAGAGGATCATGGATTCGCTCTTCGATCTGCGTTGTTCCAGGTCTTCCCACCCGGTCCGCAAAGGCTTCAAGTGTCATTTGAGTCGGCTTGCCATCGCGCATCAGCACCATCGTGCCACCGGGCAGCAGCGGGTCCTTAATCGCCGTCGCGTCGCGCTTTGCCATGCCGTCAAACATCGCCTTCACAGGAGCAAGGACCGCCTGCTCTTCCGGTGTTGCCGCGTGCAGGGATGAAGTCATGAGGCCGGCGACTGTTGCTCCGGCAACGAACAAAACGAAACGCAGTTGGCGAAAGGTCTTCATGGCTCCCGATTCTAACCCAAGCCCTGGAAGAGCAGTCCGACTCGCCATCGAATCCGCCGCTGGCAGGTTGTCAGCTTCGGAACCAAGCCTTGTTTCTGCGACTCCTTACGACCCCTTCGTATCTTGCCCTTACGCTGGTAGATCTAACTGCGGTCGCCGCGAGGTTGGGCAATGGCGAGGCCGCGCGGTGTGGGCAAAAAAACGACTGAGAGCAGGCCTTCGTTTTCCATGGAACGAGCGGCGTCGCGAACCACTTTGTGGTGCGAGCTGACATCATGCATCAGGATGATGCCGTTCGGGTTGATCTGGGGGAGGAAGCGTTTGACCTCCTGCTCGCGTACGGACATGTCGGAGTCCGAGAAGAAGAGGTCGATGGTTCCTTCAATCTTCATCTCGAGGCTGGACTGGTTGCGAAGCTCGATCCATGGCTTGAGGGGTGACGCTTCGAAACGTTCTTTTGCACGCGCGTAGACAACGGGATCGAACTCGCAGCTGATGACCTTGCCGAAGCCATTGCGCTCGAGGCCTTTGGCGATCCATTCGGTGGAGACGCCGAGGAACGAGCCAGTCTCGACGACCAGGCGGGGCTTGATGGTGGTGACCATGGTCGCGAGAAACTCGAGCACTTCGAGCTCGGCTGTCATGGAGTCGATCATGCTCCAGCGCTCTGGCTGGGGACACTCGGTGGAGGGGCGATGCATTTCGGGCTGGAGTCTCCCGGCGCTGCGGTCATGCTGCAGCATGATCTTGTGTTCCTGTTTTATTTTTTTACGAAATAGACCCATGAATGCTCCCAGGTATCCATTATGCGGGATGTCGGGAGATAACAGCGAGTGGGGTCGCGTTGGACCAGCTGATCCTGCACGATGTCTTCCGGCAGAGCCAGGCTGGTTTTCGGCATGATGGGAGGAAGCACCGCGGCCGATCCGTCGTTGCGTCGGTCAAGCCGCGGAAACCTCGAATGTGGCGATAAGCATCGCCGTCGAAGTGAATTAACTCATGAGGCGGAGAGAGGACGTCCGTGGTGTTGACGCTGCTCGCTCCGCCTCAGTTTTTGTTTACAGTGACTAGTTGATCCACTTCGGCGAGGCCTTGGTGAGAACAGCGACGAGGGGCTTTCCTGCCGGCGTTGTTTCCACCCCGCCTTCGCGGACGATCGTTGTTGCGGTGATGTCTTTACCGTAGACGGATTTGTTGGCGTCATCGTCGGTGTCAAGGGATGCGCCAGCCAGTGATGCGCCGGCGAATAGTCCACCCTTTGCCCGGGAGTAGGTGAGGAGATCGACGTTAGTGTCGTTGGCGCCAACGGCCTTCGCACCGGTGGGGCCTGCGACGGCGCTTGCGTCAGCACCCATCTTCATCTTGCCGGAGAGGATCTTCTGGGCGCCGGTCTGGCTCTCGACGAGAATCACGTAGTCAACTGACGTGGTACCGAGTTGGACGCCGAGGGTGCCGACGTCGAGTTTGTACATAGCGGGCGCCGACCACGGGCCGGTCATATTCGTGCCGGTGCGGCAGACGATCACGCCGCGGCCATAGGTTCCGCCAATGCCGACTGCGACCTTTTTGACGCTGGGGAAGACGAGGACGCATTTGGCCTTGTTGAGATAGGCCTGAGGAATCTCATCGGGTTTGGCGAGGATCTGTTTCAGAACTTCTGCCGAGTTGCCCAAGCGATCGTCGATCTTGTTTTGAGCAAATGCCGGAAGGGTGGCTGCGACGCTCACTAGAGCTAGTAACGCGGTTTTCTTCATGATAAGACCTCTCTTGAATGTGACCGGGAGCCTGCCTACACGGCGGCCTCGACTCCATCGGTTGTCTGCTTCATGTTCAAGTTACCGGCCAATCGGTACAAACGAAACTGGCAAAATTACTAGGGGTGGAGATAAAAAGATGATGGCAAGGGGTTTGTGCGGCGCTCGCTAGTGAAAATTGCCTGACGGTCGGCTCTTCCAATGTGAAATGCACTCGTAGAACGAACAAGAACAGCCCCTTCCCAGGAAGGAAAGGGGCTGGAGCAACAGGTTCAAAACAGAAGGACTACCGCTGCGACGAAAGGCTTGTGGGGGGTACCTGAGGGGTCGTTGGGGTTGCGGCGCGCTTTCTCTTTTTGACTGGAGGAGCGGCGTTGGGGGGACGCTGCTTGCCGGGACCGGGGCCATTACGCTTTTTGCCGTTGGTCTCAATGACGGCGCGCATCCAGTAGTTACCCTCGGCGTCGACTTCGATGCCGTGGACCTCGCGCTCGAAACCGGGGAACCGTTTGCCGAACTCCTCGACAGCGAGGATGAGCTTGATGACGGGACTCTCGGCACTGCCGAGACGCTCTCCCGGCATCGACATGGGGATGCCAGGGGGGTAGGGGACGAGCATCACAGCAGCGATGCGGCCGGCCATCTCGGAGAAACGGATCTTTTCGGTCTCATTGCGCAACAGTTTTTGATAGGTTTGCGCGGGAGTGAGGATGGGGTCGAAGTCTTCGTCACAGGCGTCGTTGACCAGGCCCGAGAGGTTTAACTGAACCATTGCCGCGTGCATCTCATCGGAGAGTTCCTTGAGCGTGACGTTGCGATATCGGGCGGGATATTTCAAAACAAGTTCAGGGAGTGCCTCCTCGAGAGAGGCTTCGGAGTCGTAGAGGCGTTTGAACTCGAATAGATTCTCGAGCAGGGCGCCCCACTTGCCCTTGGAAGTGCCGACGGAGAAGAGGACGAGGACGGTGTAGTCGCCGGTGCGGGCGATCTCGACACGGCGGCCGTCGAGGAACTCGGTAATGATGGCTGCAGGGATGCCCCAGTCGCTGACGACGCCCTGTGCGTTGACGCCGGGGGTGAGAATGGTGACCTTGGTGGGATCGAGCATGCAGTAGCCGTCGGCGATGTCTTCGTCCTGGTAGCCGTGCCATTCTTCGCCGGTTTTGAGGGTCCAGGCGCTGGATCGGTTGGTGAGGAGTCCATCGGCGGCCTCTTCGAGGAGGTAGGTTTGGCCGTCGAGGGGATCGAAGACGTATTCGGGCTGGTAGAGACGAAAGAACCAGCCCTGCTCGGCGGCACGGAGACGATGACCGATCGACGACATCGCCTTGCGAAAGCTGATGGCGTCCTGGAGGGTCTCGCTCATCAGCGTGGGGCCGGCGGGTTCGTCCATCATGGCGGCGGCGACGTCGAGGCTTGCGATCAAGGGATAAAAAGGAGATGTAGTCCCGTGCATCATGAAGGACTCGTTGAACTGATCGTAGTCAAGCGGAGCGCGAGGGCTGAGCTTTATGTGGATCATGGAGGCCATCGAGAACGCGGCGAGCATCTTGTGCGTGGACTGGACGGCGAAGATGGTAGGGCGGTCGGCGGTGTCGTCGGGGACGCCCATGGCAAAACGGCCCTGATAGATCTCGTGGAACTTGGCGTAGGCGTACCAGGCCTCGTCGAAATGAATTCGGGGTACGGATTTCGCGAGTTCGGTGACGACTTTATTGACGTCGTAACAGAGACCGTCGTAGGTGGAGTTGGTGACAACGGCGTAGGTGGGATTTTGATTTGCAACGCCGGTCGTGAGGGGACTTTTGTCGATGATGCCGCGGATGAACTCAGGCGAGAAGCGCTTGAGCGGGACCAGGCCGATCATGCCGTAGCCGTTGCGAGTGGGTTTCATGTAGACGGGGCGCGCGCCAGTGACGGTCAGGGAGTGGCAGATGGATTTGTGACAATTGGCGTCAGCGAGGACGATGTCATCCTGGGCGATGACGCCGTGGCCTACGATCTGATTTGAGGTGGAGGAGCCACCCAGGACGTAGAAGGTCCAATCGGCGCCGAAGATGCGGGCGGCGTTGCGTTCGGATTCGCCGGCGGGGCCGAGGTGATCGAGCCATGAGCCGAGGGGAGAGGTGGAGATGCCTAGGTCCGAGCGCATGATGTTTTCGCCGAAGAATTTGTGGAATTCCATGCCGACGGGGTGTTTCAAGAAGGCAACGCCGCCCAT
>DATMPD010000346.1:0-2805 GCA_035567955.1 Edaphobacter sp. | reverse complement strand
GCAGCTGGCTCGGCCCAGACAAGTTAAAAAGGCGTGCAAACGCCCGCGCCACGCGCAGTGGGCCCGTCCGGCAGGACATGTTTCTTATATCCCGCGGTTTGCAACCGCCTGATGCACCGCCAGCAACTGCTCCAGCACGCCTTTAAGCTTGCTCAGGTGAAGCGCATTCGCTCCGTCCGACTTCGCCTCCGCCGGATTGTCGTGAACCTCAAGGAAGACGCCGTCCACACCAGCGGCTACGGCCGCGCGGGCAAGCACCGGGATAAACTCCGGCTGCCCCCCGCTAACGCCGTTCCCCGCCGAGGGCGTCTGCACCGAATGCGTCCCATCGAAGACCACCGGTGCGAAGCCCCTCATGATCGGCAGCGAACGCATATCCACCACCAGATTGTTATAGCCGAAGCTGGCTCCGCGCTCTGTCAGCGAGACGCGCGGGTGGCCGCTCTCGCGAATCTTCTCCACCGCATGGCGCATGTCCCAGGGTGCGACGAATTGGCCCTTCTTCACGTTGATGGCGCCGCCCGTCTTTGCCGTTGCCTCCGCTGCGGCGATCAACAGATCGGTCTGGCGGCAGAGGAACGCGGGAATCTGCAATACATCCACCGCTTCCGCCACAGGCGCGCAATCAGCCGCGGTGTGAACGTCAGTAAGCACAGGCAAACCTGTGCTCTCGCCGATGGCGCGCAGAATGCGGCAGCCCTCAACCCGGCCAGGCCCGCGAAAGCTCTTGATGGAGGTGCGGTTCGCCTTGTCGTAGCTTGCCTTGAAGATGTAGGGAACGCCAAGATCGGAGGCGATGCGCTGAATGGCATCCGCCATGGTGTGGGCATGTTGCTCGGATTCGATGACACAGGGGCCGCTGATGAGAAAAAGCTCACCGCGCCCGACTGGAACCTTACCGATGTCGAAGGGATTGGTCACAGACGTTATTTGATCACAGCTGCATGGGCGTTTCCGCCAAGGCCCAGCCTAACTCTTGAGCGACCTGCCCAGACTCGAAAGAATCAGCGTCATGAACGAAAGCCCGCGACGGCTGTCCTCGCTGTTGGCGCGCTTCGCAAGCTGGAAGAGGCTGGGCGGCTTCTGCTCGAGTTTGTGCTCGGCTGTGGCGTGCGCCATCGCCTTGGAGAGGTGATCGAGAACTTCGGGATCAAGTTCAGTAAGAATCTTCGCAGCAGTCAGCAGATTACGAATGCCCGTGATTCCCTCCGGCTGGCTCGCATAGCGTGCAAGCGTGGAGATAATCGTCTCCTTGGACGCGATCATGCCATGCAGAATGTCCAGCAGTCCCTCGTCGTAAGCGGCCTGAAGCGCGTTGTACGCAGCTAGCAACGCTGCGGCGTGTTCTTCCGGGGCATCTTCCAGACGACGCACAAGATCAGCTTTGAAATCGACCGTTACAGGCTTGAACGCAATGGGTTTTGCCATGGGAGACTCCTTGGGTTACAGCTTGCTTCACACATGGGTGGACGTAATCTGAACAAGTTTGTCGCCGGGCGCTGTGCCAGGCAGATGATAGTCTGCGCGAGCCCATTTGCGCTCAATCTCAAGGCCGGGCTGCGGCGTGCGTGTGCCATAGCGGAAGTTCCGGCGCGGCAGCGGATTCTCGCCTTGCTCCGGAAGCACCGTCATGCTCACCGCTGTCTCCTTGAACGCGGGAGTATGTGTGTTGCGGTCGGTGAAGCTGCTGGTCAGCCTGTTCACCGGCTCCTCGACCGAGTTAAGCGGCATATAAAGCTGCTTGCCCTTCACGCGATCCGACACCAGCACCTGCACCCGCACCTTGCCGTGCGGCGATTTCACCTGAACGTACCGGCCCGTCGTGATGCCGCGCTCCGCCGCCAGCTCCGGCGAGACCTCCACCCAGTTTTTCGGCGTTATCGCCTTAATGCCGGCCGTGCGAGACGTCATGCTCCCCTGCTCGAAGTGCTCCAGCAAACGGCCGTTGTTCAGGTGCAGATCGTAGACCGTGCTCGTCTCTTCCGACGGCGGAATGTACTCGATCGGATAGAACCTTGCCTTGCCGTCAGGGAAGGGAAACTTCTCCGTGAAGAGCAGAGGCGAATCCGTTCCGTCCGCGTGCACCGGCCACTGCAGGCTGTTGAAGCCCTCGAGCCGGTCATAGCTCACACCGGCAAACAGCGGAGTCAGCCGCGCCACCTCATCCATGACCTCGGAGGGATGCGTGTAGTTCCACTTCCCGCCCATGCGGTTGGCAATCAGTTGAATGATCTCCCAGTCGGCCTTCGACTCGCCGAGCGGCTCCATCGCCTTGTAGAGCCGTTGGATCCGGCGCTCCGTGCTGGTGAAGGTGCCATCTTTTTCGAGCGACGCTGCAGCCGGCAGCACCAGGTCGGCAAAGCGGCAGGTCTCGGAAAAATTAATGTCCTGCACGATCAGGAAATCCACTTTTTCCAGCGCCGACCCGACATAGTTTGCGTTCGAGTCCGAGGTGATCGTGTCCTCGCCCTTGATATACAGCGACTTGATCGAACCCTCCAGAATGGCCTCCATCATCTCGTGATTGTCTTTGCCCACACTGGTGGGAATCGTCACGCCCCAGTCCGCTTCGAACTTCGCCCGGATGTCCGGATCGTCCACCTTCTGGTAGCCGGAGAACACGTTTGGCATCGAACCGAAGTCGCTCGCTCCCTGCACATTGTTGTGGCCGCGCAGAGGATAAGCTCCCGCGCCCGGCCGCATATAGTTGCCCGTAACCAGCAACAGGTTGGACAACGCCGTCGCCGTGTCCGAGCCGCCGCAGTGTTGGGTAACGCCCATGGCAAACAGGATGCAGACGCCATC
>DATMPD010000345.1:0-3141 GCA_035567955.1 Edaphobacter sp. | reverse complement strand
GAACGATCCGGGGCCGCATAGCGACAAGGTGTGGGCGACGCCGGGATACCTTGCGGCGATGCAGATTCCGCTGAAGGAAGGGCGTTGGTTCAGCGAGGAAGACAGGAAGGATTCGCCGCCGGTGGCAGTGATCGACGATATGCTGGCGAAGGCTTACTGGCCGGGGAGGAGCGCGGTGGGAGGGCATCTTCGGCTCGGCGGGCAGGATTCGCCGCCGGTGGAGATTGTGGGCGTGATCGGGCATGTGAGGAAGGATTCGCTGGAGGTGGAGGAGAACAAGGGAGTGATCTATCGGCCGATGGCACAGCAGCCCGTGGATGAAGCAGTGTTTGTGGTGCGGACGAAGACGAATCCGGAGGCGACGCGGACGCCGCTGACGGAGGCGGTGCGTGCGGTGGACTCGACTGAGGCTGTGTACGAGGTTGCGACGCTTGGCAGCTTTGTCGGGGATTCGCTGGCGGCGCGGCATCTGCTGGTGTGGCTGTTGACGATGTTCGGCGGGCTGGCTTTGTTGCTGGCGGCGATTGGGATTTATGGGTTGTTGAGTTTCACGGCTTCGCAGCGGACGACGGAGATTGGGATTCGCATGGCGATGGGGGCGCAGCGGTGGCAGGTGGTTTCGCTGATGCTGCGGGAGTCTCTGGTGCTGATGGGAGCGGGAATCCTGGCGGGGCTTTTGCTGACGTTTGTGGCGCAGCGGATTCTGATCCATTCGTTTGCGGCGATGGATTCGGGGCTTTCGCTTTCGCTGGTGTTTGCGGCGTTTAGTTTGTTTGTGGCTGCGGCGGTTGCTTCGATTGTGCCGGCTCGGCGGTCGGCTAGTGTGGATCCGGTGGTGGCGTTGCGCAATGAGTGAGGGTGGTGAGGCGTTGCAGCGAATTACTTCGCTGCAACGGTTTTGCCTGGGTAGATGGCTTGGACGGTGAGGATTTCGTAGGGCTTGATGGGGACGGTGACTACGTCTGCGCTCAGGTTGAGGTGGGCGCCTTCGGGTTTCTCCATGAGGTTGGTTTCGATGGCGTAGGTGGCTCCGGGTGGGATGTGGAGCTTGACGTCGCTGGCGGTGCCGGCCCACTCGTACATACGGAAGACGAGAGCGTCAGAGTCTTCGGCTTTTTTGATTGCGGTCAGGGTGACGTTGGGGTTTTCGATGCTGGCCCAGGAGTGTTCGGCGGGCAGGGTGCCGGTGTGGGGGAAGACTTGTTCGGCTTTGAGGGGGTCGTTGAGTTCGTAGCCGCGACGGACGGTCTGGGCTTGCTTCCAGGTGCCGGCGTGGGGGTAGAGGGCGTAGGTGAACTGCTGGCGGCCCTTGTCGGCGACTTCGTCGGGCCAGGTGGCGGAGCGGAGGAGGGTGATGCGGAGGGTGTTGCCTGCTGCGTCGTAGCCGTACTTGGAGTCGTTGAGGATGGAGAGGCCTTGCTTGGTGTCGCCGAGGTCGGCCCAGCGCATGGCGGGGACTTCGAATTTTGCTTTCTCCCAGGAGTTGTTGCGGGTAGTTGTGCGCTCGATGGAGCCGTAGGGGATTTCGTAGGTGGCTTTGGGACCGGTGGCGGCTAGGGGGAAGGCGGCTTTGAGGAGGACGTGGGTTTCGTGCCAGTCGATATCGTTGGAGATGCGGACTGTGTCGGCGTAGGCGTCCAGGGAAATGTCCTGAATGAAATGTGAGGACTGCCATGTGCGGGTGACACGGATAGTGGCGCGCAGCTGGCCCCTGTCGGTGACGGTAACGGAGTCAACCTGGTCGATCGGAGTCATGTGGTCGAGGGTGCCGGGGTCAATGTTCCAGGCGTCGTATTGCTTTGGTGTGTCTTTGGAGGTTTGGAGTTGATTGCCGCACGCGTTCGGAGCAAGGGATTCAGTGTTCGAGGGAAGGGAGACGAGGCTGCTGATGCATCCGGTTTTGCGGTCGATGACGACTTTGAGGCTGCTGTTTATTAGGGTGATGGCCGAGGGCTCATCAAGGATACGGACGACGGCCTCAAGGTGGGTGCGGTCTCTCGTGACTATTGGACGGGCGTGAACCACACTATAGCCGAGTGCCGGAACGCTGACGTGAGCTAGGACACGGAAAGAATGAGTGGCGTTGTCACTGGAGAGAATCTGAGTGAGGCTGCCGGTTTCTTGACGTTCATAGATTTGGACGTCACCAGTGCGATCGGGGAGTTGAAATGAGAGCTCAACGGTTTCGCTTCTCGGCCAAGCTGTGGGATTTAAGACCAGGATTGGAACGTCTTTTTCAGAGTGATCGAGTTGGCTCCTCGTGTCGATTTGTGCGCCGAGGGTGCTGAGGGAGGTGTTGTTGATCTCCGTATCGGCGCGGAAGACTTCGGTGTAGTCCTTTTGTGCGTCTTTGTAGATGACGCCGATGCCGGAGCCGGCGGCGAGGTCGTGGAACTGGTTGAAGGTGATCTTTTTCCAGTTTTCGGTGAGTTGGTCAGCGGGGTATGGCTTGCCGTTGAGCCATGCTAGCGAGGCTAGTTTTTCGGCGTCGAGGGTGGCTACTTCGCTGGTGCGCATGTTGCGTTTGTGCTGGGCTTGTGTGGTGAAGACGCCGCGGTGATATTCGAAGTAGAGTTCGTCGTTCCAGGTGGGGAGGCCCATGGCTCCCGTGGAGGAGGCTGGCGGTGCGGTGTAGCCCTTGGCGATGGAGTCGTAGTTCCAGGTGGGAGAGTCGGGGTTGAGGTTTTTTTCTACGTTGGTGAAGTATTGTTGTGCGGTGCCGTAGCGCATGGTTGGGATGGCTGCGGCCTCGGTGGAAGAAAGCGTTGAAGGGGCTTGCCCGTGTGGAGTGTCGTGCAGGTCCTTCGACTCCGGGCTGCGCCCGTCGCTCAGGGTGACGGAGGTTTGCGAGTGCGAGATGACGGAGTTTTGTTGCGAGTGCGAAGAAGCGATCCAGTGGTCGGCCTGGTCGAGCATGGCGCGGGTGGGGCCTCCGCCGTGGTCGCCGATGCCGTAGAGGTCTAGCATCTCGGCCGTGCCGGGGTTGCGTTGGGCGGATTCGGCGAAGTCGGCGGAGATGCGGGTGGGGTTGACGTTGTCGTGGACGTAGTCGGTGGGGAAGTAGGTGAGGACTTTGCTGCCGTCTGGCGACTGCCACCAGAAGAGGCGGAAGGGGAGCTGGTTGGTGTCGTTCCAGTGCAT
>DATMPD010000344.1:0-4222 GCA_035567955.1 Edaphobacter sp. | reverse complement strand
CCTTCCTGTCTCTCATCGGCAGAGAATCTGCCATCAATAGAAGGAAGACAGATGGTGGAGGGTAGTAACGGAGAAAGAGACGCCAACCCTAAAGTCGAAGCGGGGTGCGCCGATGAGGTGGGGGAACGCGGAGCCTTCCGCATGGTGAATCGGATCTCTCAAGCTGCAATGTCAGCGAGATGAGTTTGCCGGGCGGTCACTCGGAAGGGCGTCGCGGCAACTCAAAACCGAGCAGTACAGGAGCGTTTCCTTATGTCCTTGGGCATTCTTACTAACGTTGCAGCAACCTATGCAGAGAACAATCTCAATCAGACGCAGGGCAGTCTCCAGACTGTTCTTCAACAGCTTTCTTCCGGTTCGCGCATCAACAGCGGTGCAGACGACGCAGCCGGTCTTTCGGTCGCGGACGGTCTTCATGCAAATGAAGCGGCTCTGAACCAGTCGGCACAGAATGCACAGAACGGTGTTGGCTTGCTGCAAACCGCCGATGGCGCTCTGTCGCAGGTGACCAACCTCCTGGACCGCGCTACCACGCTGGCGACCGAAGCATCGAACGGCGGCCTGACGGCGGCGCAGTCGACTGCGGCCGATACCGAGTTTCAAAGCATTATCACTGAGATCGGCAACATAGGCGGCAAGACGAACTTCAACAGCACCAATGTCTTTTCAGCAACTCCGACGAACTTCGTGGTCACCGACGGTACCACAGCGGGAACGACGACGATTGCAACCACGACCGGTGCTTTGAGCTCGACCAGCATTGGTGGGGTTACATTCGCTCCAGCTACCGACACTCTGACGACCGCAGCATTGGCCACAACCACGCTGACCGATGTTACCAACGCGATCGCCGGTATTTCGGCTCAACGCGGAACCCTCGGCGCCGGCATCAACCAGTTGAACGCCGCGGCGAACGTCGCCAGCTCGGAGAGCGTCAATCTCTCCTCCGCCGAGAGCAGCATCCGTTCGACCAACTACGGTCAGGCCACCAGCGACCTGGCGAAGTTCCAGGTGCTGAGCCAGACCGGTATCAGCGCTCTGGCGCAGGCAAACAGCGTGCAGCAGGAGATTCTGAAGCTGCTGCAGTAAATCGTAAGGAGCGGCGATCGCAACCGTGTGTTCGGTCGCCGCTGGATTTTGTCCCGCTCGTCTAAGCCGGCTCTAATCTTCCGGCTTCCGGCGTGGCAGAGCTCTTGCTTGTGGTTAGCGGGAATGAGATCGGAAAGGTGCTATGGGAACTGTTGGATTGAGCTTCGGATCGGCAACCAGTGGTCAGGGCTTTGATGTGACGACGACGGTGACTCAGATTCTAGCGTCGGAGAAGGCGATCGAGACGCCGTGGAACAACCAGCTTACAGCTCTGAAGGCGCAGGATGCGGTTTTAACGTCGCTGGGGACTGATCTTTCCGCTCTTTCCACGAGCTTGCAGGCGCTGACTGATTTTCAGGGTGTCTTCTCTGCGAAGCTGGGTTCCAGCTCCAATACCAACGTGCTGGACCTAACCTCTGCCAGTGCGGCTGCGGTGACAGGGAGTCACACGATCGAGATTACCCAGTTGGCGCAGACCTCGTCGAATGCTTCTACGGCCGTCTCCGCCGCGAACAATACGCTCTCCGGCACACTGACGATTCAGGGCCATACCTTTAATGTGGACAGCGCCGACAACAACAACACCTTGTCGAGCCTGTCGGCGGCGATCAATGCGGCGGCCATCGGCGTCACTGCAAGCGTGATCACAGATTCGTCGGGGTCGCGGCTTTCGATCGTGAGCGGAACCAGCGGAGCGGCAGGTCAGCTGACGATTTCAGCCTCCTTGACCGACGCGTCTTCCAATCCGGTCACCTTCCCCAGCGGCAGTGGCCAGGGCCAGGTGGGCCAGGATGCCAAGCTTACCGTGGACGGAGTTTCTGTCACGAGCCCGTCCAATACTGTAACCACAGTGATTCCGGGCATAACGTTTCAGCTGCTTGCTCTTTCAACTGCTCCCGTGCAGGTCCAGATTACAGACGATACAACGAGTATTGGAACCGCTATAAGCAGCTTTCTCTCCGCCTATAACAAAGTGATCGGCGATATCAATACGCAGGAGGGGAAGGACTCCAGTGGCAATCCTGAGCCGCTGCTGGGCAGTCCGGTGCTGGCCCAGTTGCAGGGCGCGCTTACGAGTTCACTGTTTACGGGCGCGGCAAGCGGTTCGATCAAAAACATCACGCAGCTGGGCATCAGCATGAACAACGATGGCACCTTGACGCTGAACGCGGATACGCTCAACAGTGCGCTAAACTCCCACCTTGCCGATGTCACGGGATTTCTACAGAACTCCGGAAGCTTTGGCCAGAGCTTGTCGACTACGCTGAACAATCTTGGGACCCAGGCGCCGAATGGTTCGATCTTTCTGGCGCAGCAACAGAATGCCGCCCAGGAGTCGGCCTTGAATACAGACATCAGCAATGAAGAAACTTTGCTGTCTGCCCAGAAGACGCAGCTTACAAGCCAACTGAATGCGGCGAACCAGATTCTGCAGTCGATCCCGAGTCAGTTGAATCAGATCAATGAGATTTACAGCGCCATTACGGGCTTCAACCAAAACCGAACTGGGTGAGCGCATGGATGAGATGAGTTATCAGCAGCAGGCCCTTGCCGGCGCGACCGGCGTTGAGTTGATCGTGGCGCTTTATGACGGTTTGATTCGTTCTCTGTATCGGGCGATGCAGTGCGTCGAGGAGAACGATGTTCACGGGCGGCGCGTGGCCGTGAAGAAAGCTCTTGATGTGCTGATGTATCTGCAGGCGCGGTTGCGGCCTGATGTGGGTGGCACTGTTGCCGCCTCGCTCGGCGATTTTTACTCAACGATGTTTACGTTGACCTTGGAGGCGTCGCATCTTGAATCGAAGGAGCAGTTTCAAGAGGTGATTTCGCTTGTCCGAAATGTTCGCGAGGCGTGGGTGGTGGTGGCTCGCGATCCTGAAGCGGGCAGGGTGTTGCCGAGAGAGCTGCGGACGCGGGAAGAGAAGTTCTTGCTCCCTGTGGAGGTACATGCGGCCAGCGAGGCTGGCGCTTCGCGGTGGTCGGCCTAGATTCGCATGAATGGAAAAGCGGTTGGAGCGATGGTTCGGGTTTGTGGCGCTTTCGATCGAATTGCAGGTTCTTCCCCTTCGACACGCTCGGGGTTAGAAGCAAAACTCTAATTTCATTTGCAGGAATTCGAAGCTTAAGTTGCAACGGCAAGCTCTTCTTCGAGGCGCTGCTTTTCGAACAGACTGGTGTAGTAGCCATTGCGCGCGATGAGTTCGTCGTGAGTGCCTAGCTCGGCGATGCGGCCTGCGACGAGGACGGCGATCTGGTCGGCGTTGCGGGCGGTGGAGATGCGATGCGAGATGAAGATGGTGGTGCGGCCCTCCATCACTCGCTTCAGACCGCTGAGGATCCGTTCTTCAGTGTAGGTGTCGACACTGGCCAGGGCGTCGTCGAGGATAAGAATTTTGGGGTCGCGGATGATGGCGCGGGCGATCGCGGTGCGCTGTTTCTGGCCGCCGGAGAGGGTAAGTCCGCGCTCTCCGACTTCGGTGTCGAAGCCTTTGGGGAACTCGAGAATCTCGCTGCAGATGTGAGCGATTGTTGCTGCTTCCTCGACCTGTTCGAGAGATGCGTCGGGTCTGCCGAAGGCGATGTTCTGGCGGATGGTCTCGGAGAAGAGAAAGGTCTCCTGTGGGACGAAGCCGATGTTTTTGCGCAGCGCTGACAGGGTGTAGTTGCGGATGGGCTGGCTGTCGATCAGGACAGTTCCGGGGGGTGCGTCATGGAGGCGGGGAATGAGAGAGACCAGCGTGGATTTCCCGGAGCCGGTGGGCCCTACGATGGCGAGACTGGTGCCGGCGGGGATGCGCAGGTTGATGTCGTGGAGAACAGGCGGAGCGTCCGAGTAGGCGAAGGTGAGGTTGCGGAACTCGATGTCTCCTTGTATTTGCTGCCGGGATGGCAGAGAAGCAGATCCCTCCGCTGCGCTGCGGGATGACAACAAAGAGGATGGACTGCCCGGTTCGGCAGAGGAGGCTCCATTGAGGTTGATGAGGGAAGGATCGTCGGCGATGGAGGGCTTCTGCTTGAGGAGTTCGTCGATGCGGACTACGGAGGCGGTTCCGCGCTGGAAGAGATTGACGACCCAGCCGACGGCGATCATGGGCCAGGTGAGCTGCACCATGTAGACGTTGAAGGCGGTGAA
>DATMPD010000343.1:0-4034 GCA_035567955.1 Edaphobacter sp. | reverse complement strand
CCGGTGCTGGGGGTTGTGGGGATTATTGATGATGTGACGAAGGCTGTGCCTGCGGCGTTTCAGAGGGCCGGCGATGCTGTTCTGTTTCTGTCGGCGTTTCAGGGAGGCGGCCGTGAAGCGAAACGGGACTTTGGTGCGACGGATTATGCGAAGAGTGTGATGGGTGAGTTGTGGGGTGCTCCTCCGGTGTTGAATTTGAAGGAGGAGGCTGCGTTGCACAAGGCGCTTGTTGCGCTTGCTGAGAAGAAGCTCCTGGTTTCGGCGACTGATCTTTCGGATGGTGGTTGTGCGGTGGCATTTGCGAAGGCGTGTTTTCCGAAGGAGCTTGGTATGCGGGTGTCGATGCGGCTCGATTCGGATGACCCATTTTTGATCAAGGAGCGTTTGTTCAGTGAGATTGGTTCTTCTGTGATTGCGACGGCGAACCCCGCGAACCTGGAGGAGATCCAATCAGTGCTTCGCGATTATTCGGGTGTGTGGGTGTTTCCGTTGGGAGAGGTGACGAAGGGTAGCTTTGAGATCGTGATCAATGAAAAGACGATCATCGATGAGCCAATTTCGACGTTGAAGGCTTCGTGGTCTGGGGCGTTGGAAGGGCAGTTGGCCGGTGAGGTGGTGACGGCGTGAGCGATCTTCTGTTGCAGAAAGAGTTGGTGGTGGGACAAGAATTTGTAACCGCAGATTTCTCCGCTTCGCTGCGGAATGACAAACAAAAAGGACAAGCAACAGCAGGAATGACAGCCTTTGCAGAAGCGGATACAGAGGATGGCACGCCGTTCGATAAGTTGCGTGAAGAGTGCGGGGTGATGGCGGTTTATAACCACTCGGATGCGGCGCGGCTTACTTATTGGGGGTTGTATGCTTTGCAGCATCGGGGGCAGGAGTCGGCGGGGATTGCGAGCGCGGATGGGCAGCAGGTGAACGACATCAAGGGGATGGGCTTGGTGTCGGAGATTTTTACTGATGATGTGCTCGCGCGACTGCCGGGGCATATGGCGATTGGGCATACGCGGTATTCGACGACGGGGGATTCGGCGCTGTTGAATGCGCAGCCGATCTCGGTGGAGTCGACGAAGGGGCTGATTGCGATTGCGCATAACGGCAACCTGGTGAACCTGGGGACGGCGAAGGAGCGGCTGGAGCGCGATGGGGCGCTGTTTCAGACGACAAGCGATTCGGAGATCATTATTCAGTTGATCGCGCATTCGAAGCAGTCGACGCTGGTGGACTGCATCGCGGACTCGCTGGGGCAGGTGGAGGGGGCGTTTTCGATTGTGATGATGACGCGGAACCGGATCTTCGCGGCGCGCGATCCGCATGGGTTCAGGCCGCTGTCGATGGGGCGGATCGCTGGAGTGGATGGGGCTCCGGATACGTTTGTGTTCGCGAGTGAGACGTGCGCGTTCGATCTGCTGCATGCGAAGTATGAGCGCGATGTGAAGCCGGGTGAGCTGGTGATGGTGTCGGAGGATGGCGTGACGAGCCGCTACTTCAATACGACGACGGAGCAGGCTAGCTGCGTGTTTGAACATGTTTATTTTGCTCGACCGGACTCGAAGATCTTTGGGCGATGGGTGCAGCAGTCGCGGGAGGAGATGGGGCGGCAGCTGGCGCGGGAGTCGGGTGTGCCGGCGGATCTGGTTGTGCCGGTGCCGGACTCGGGTGTGACAGCGGCGATCGGATATGCGGCAGAGTCGGGGATTCCGTTCAACCTTGGGTTGATTCGCAACCATTATGTGGGGCGCACGTTTATTCAACCGGAGCAGCGGGTGCGGGACTTTGGCGTGAGAATGAAGCTGAATCCTGTTCGTTCGCTGCTAGAGGGAAAGCGCGTGGTGCTGATCGACGACTCGATCATTCGCGGGACGACTTCGAGGAAGATTGTGCGGATGGTGCGGGCGGCTGGGGCGACGGAGGTGCATCTGCGGATCTCGTGTCCGCCGACGATTTCGCCTTGTTTTTATGGGGTGGATACGCCGAGCAAGAAGGATCTGATTGCGGCGAACAAGTCGGTGGCGGAGATCTGTGCGTTTGTCGAGGCGGACTCGCTGGCTTACCTGTCGCTGGTGGGGTTGACACACGCTTGTACCAAGGGTGAGCCGGTGGATGGCTTGTCGCCTGGGAGCTTCTGTACGGCTTGTTATACGGGGGACTATCCGACGCAGTGGGTGGATGTGTCGGAGATTTTGCCGGCGGTGGCGACGGTGTGAGTGGAGCTTTAGCTCATGCGAGGAATTAGAGTCGTCGCCAGACTGGCTGCTATAAGAAGTCTCAATTGATAGAATTGCAATAGCGCGGTGAGTGGTGGACGCTCCGTGCTTTCTTTTTTCTAAGGAAAGACTTTTATTTATGAACACCTCATCGCGTGTTTCGGCCTTCTCTACGGATAACCTCGGTATCTGGGCATCTGCTCTCTGTGTGGTGCATTGCATCGTGACGCCGGTTTTGATCTCCGCGTCCGCGGTCTTCGCGCACTTTATTCCTGGAGAAGAGAAGACGCATCGTACGTTGGCGGTGGGTGTTGCGGCGCTGGGTGCGATTGCCCTGGTCAAGGGATTTCGGACGCATGGACGTCGGCGGATCCTTGGATTGATGGCGCTGGGGCTCGGTTTTATCTTTGCGGGGGCGTTCTATGGCGACCGTCTGCCGTCGCATGGGTATGAGGTGGCGGTGACGATGACGGGGAGCTTACTGATGATCACGGCTCACCGGCTGAATCATACGTTCTGCAGCGACTGCCGGCGGTGTACACATGGACCGAGCGAACCGGATCGAGTCTAGGTATCGCGTTCAGGCCCATTCAGCGTGCATGAAGAGGTAGTCCATGGGCCAGTCGGGTTTGATGCCGCACTGACGCACGATGCTGGCGAGCTGCGCGTAGTGGCGGATGCCGTGCAGGAGCGCGTGGAAGAGGATCGTCTTGCGGTCGGAGCGAAGCGTCCCCATGGTGCGGGTTGTGAAGTCCATTGGTTCGTTCCAATCGATATCCGAGGCGAAGAGTTGTTGGAAGATTCTCGCGGCGCGGTCGTGGGTGGCGTAGATGGATTCGACGGAGTCGAACGGGATGGCCTCGTAGGCTGAGATGGGCAGACTGGCCAGGCGTTCGGCGTAGCGAAGTTGCGCGGCGACGATGTGTTGGAGGAGTTCGGCGACGTTTTTTGTGCCTGCTATATCGCAGGGTTGGGTGAGGAGTTCGGGATGGCTGATGAGGAACTGCCGCCAGCCCTGGGCGGTCTTTTCGTTCCAGGCGAGGATTTCTTCGGCGGTGAGGATGGGTTGGGTCATACTGGCTCCTGACGTAAGGCGCGGTGGCCGATGTCTCGGCGGAATTGCATGCCCTCGAAGGATATCTTTGCGAGTTCGGCGTAGGCCTTGTCGAGGGCGGTTTGCAGGTTCGAGGCGACGGCGGAGATGGCGAGGACGCGGCCGCCAGCGGTGACGATCTGGCCATCTTTGATGGCGGTGCCGGAGTGGAAGACAACTAATTCTCCGCTCTGACTGGCTATGCTCGGGAGCCCGGTGATGGGTTTGCCTGAGGTGTATTTGCCGGGGTAGCCGCCGCTTGCTGCGATGATGCAGACGCTGGCGCCGGGGCGCATCCGGATGGTGAGTTGGTTGGCGGTGCCGTCGATCGAGGCGTTGACGAGGTCGACGAGGTCGGTTTCGAGGCGGAGGAGGATGGCTTCGGTCTCAGGGTCGCCGAAGCGGGTGTTGAACTCGAGGACCATGGGGCCGCGCGGAGTCATCATGATGCCGCAGAAGAGGATGCCTTTGAAGGGTTCGCCCTCCGACTTCATGCCGTCGACTGTCCTTTGCGCGATGTTGCGGAGAAGCCACTGGCGCATGGCGGGGGTAGCGATGCCATCAGTGGAATAAGCGCCCATGCCGCCGGTGTTGAGGCCGGTGTCACCTTCGCCGACGCGCTTGTGATCCTGGGCGGAGGCAATTTCGATCGCGTGCGTACCATCGCAGAGGGCGAAGAAGGAGAGCTCTTCGCCGGTGAGGAACTCTTCGAGGACGACTTCGGTCTCCGC
>DATMPD010000342.1:0-3951 GCA_035567955.1 Edaphobacter sp. | reverse complement strand
GTAAAGTCGCCGTTCAACTCAGCAGTCGTCGGAATCAAAGCAGTCGCCGTGGCGTAGTTGATCACGCGCCGGATCTCCTGCGAGAAGAAAAAGAACGTTTTGTTCCTCCCGTCGTACACGTGAGGAATCCACACCGGGCCGCCAATCGTGTAGCCGAAGTCGTTGTACCGAAGCAGAGGCCGCGGAGTCACTACGGACGAGATCTTGTTGAAGTACGCATTCGCATTGAAGATATTGTTGCGAAAGAATTCATACGCCGAGCCATGAAATGCATTCGTGCCCGAGCGCGTAATGACGTCGATCTGGCCCGAAGCGTTGCGGCCGAACTCCGCAAGATAGTTGCCGCGCAGCGTCTTGAACTCCGCAATCGCGTCCACCGACGGATACGACAGCAGCGTCAGGTTCGCGCCGCGGTCTACGTTGTCCGCGCCGTCGATCGTCCAGTTGTTCGAGGTCGGACGCGATCCATCGATCGAGAAGGCGACCTGGTTCGACGTGCCCGCCGGAAGGGAAGTGCCGATATAGAGTTGGTCGCTGGCCCCGCCAAAGGAAACACCCGGTTGCAGCAGCAGAAGCTGTTCATAATTGCGATTGTTCAACGCCAGCTCGCGAATTTGCGTCCCATTGATCAGACCCTGGCTCATACCATTTTCAAGGTTGAGTTGCACCTGGTCCGCCGTCACCGTGACAGTCTCGCCTGCATTACCCACAGCCAGCGTTCGATTCACAGTCAACGCATCGTTCACGTGCAGCACGAGCCCGGTCACCACCTCGCTTTTGAATCCGTTGGCACTCACCTTTACCGTGTAGGTACCCAGCGGCAGTGAGGTTGCCGTATAGAAGCCCGAGGAGTTCGTCGTCAGCGTGCGAATATCCTGCCCACGATCGGTATTCGTCACCGTAACGACAGCGCCTTTCAAACTCGCGCCGCTGGAATCGCTGATTGTTCCGCTAATGCTTCCCGTGGTCTCCTGGGCCTTAGCCGCAACCGAAAGCACTGACACCAACACCACCCACACTAAGGCGGGCAAACGAAGTCCCAATCTGCTCATCATCTGATCTCCTGAAAAACCTGAATACCTCGCCGAGCTCTATCGGCTCAATCAAGAAATTTCCTTGCAATCCATCGCTGAATGCGAGTACTCGGATACCCTCACGCCCACAGCGTCATTCCACCGACGTGGAACTAATGGATGATGAGAACTAGTACATAACTCGCTACAAGCTGTTGTCAATCCAAAGTCAAGCGTGGCGCCCTCATGCTTGTTCAGCACCTCAACATACCGCGCACTCCATCGAAAATTTCCTGCGACACGGGCCGGCTAAAAAGCACGATTCATCGCCACGCACAATTCCGTCAGCAAACGCTTGCGGTAGAGTATGCATCTTCATAAAGAAGCGGTCTCTCCGCTTTAAAAACTCAGGCCTCGGGAATACTATAAATAGGCAAAGCTGCATCTGAAGATCTGGGTGATATGAAACCTGTTGAAGGCCGCAGACGTGTCATTATCGAAGAGGTTCAACCGCAGGTCGACTGCGGTCGCTACCCCGCAAAACGAATCCTCGGCGACGTCGTTACCATTACCGCAGCAGTCTTCGGCGACGGTCACGACCACGTCGCCGCCCGGCTGCTCTATTGCCATTCCAGCGAAACGGATTGGCGCTTCACACCGCTAACGCCTCTCACCAACGATTTTTGGACCGCCACCTTCACCGCGGACAAACCCGGCGACTGGCTCTACACCATCGAGGCATGGATAGATCACTTCGCAACCTGGTGCGCCGATCTGCGAAAACGCCTCGCCGCGCAGCCCACATCAAACCAGCCAAACCAGCCAAACGCCTCTGCAGAATCACAGGACATTCCGCTCGCCTTCCAATCCGGCGCGCTGCTCCTGAACCAGGCCGCCCAACGCATCAACCATCCCGACAGCAACCTCATCGCTGAAGCTGCGACGGAACTAAACCGCCTCGCCGACGAGCACCGCGCAACCTACGAGTTCCCGCTGAGCGACAGAATAATCGCCTTGGTCGAGGAGCATCCTGACCTCACCTTCGCCACCCGCTACCGGCAAGAGCTGCACCTCTGGGTCGACCGCGAACGGGCTCGCTACTCCACCTGGTACGAGCTCTTCCCGCGATCCACCTCTCCCGACCCAACCCGTCACGGCACCTTCTCCGACGTCAAAGCCCTCCTGCCGACCATCGCCGCCATGGGCTTCGACGTGCTCTACCTGCCGCCGATCCATCCCATCGGCACCGCCTTTCGCAAGGGCCGCAACAACAGCGTCACCTCTACGCCGGACGACCCCGGCAGCCCCTGGGCCATCGGTTCGAAAGAAGGCGGCCACAAATCCATCAACCCTCAGCTCGGCACCCTGCGCGACTTCGACGCCCTCGTCGCAGCTACGCATGACCACGGCATGGAGCTAGCCCTCGACATCGCCTTCCAATGTTCCCCCGACCATCCCTGGGTCACCGAGCATCCCGACTGGTTCGTCATCCGCCCCGACGGCTCCATCCAATACGCCGAGAATCCGCCAAAAAAATATCAGGACATCTACCCTCTCAACTTCGAATCCCCCGACTGGCGCGGCCTGTGGGAGGCCCTCCGCGACGTCTTCACCTACTGGATTCGGCGCAACGTCCGCATCTTCCGCGTCGACAACCCGCACACCAAAGCGCTCCCCTTCTGGGAGTGGTGCATCGCCGAGATCCACAAGAAATATCCCGACGTCATCTTCCTCGCCGAAGCCTTCACCCGCCCCCACGTCATGTACTCTCTCGCCAAAGCTGGCTTCACCCAGTCCTACACGTACTTCACCTGGCGCAACAACAGGAACGAGCTGCAGGAATACTTTGAAGAGATCACCAAACCGCCAATCTCCGATTTCTTCCGTCCCAATCTCTGGCCCAACACGCCGGACATCCTCCACGCCACGCTCCAGAACGGCGGCCGCCCGGCCTTCATGCAGCGTCTCATCCTCGCCGCAACCCTCGGCGCAAACTACGGCATCTACGGCCCCGCCTTCGAACTAGGCGAAAACATCCCTGCCAAAGCAGGCAGCGAAGAGTACTTCAACAGCGAGAAGTACGAGATCCGTCGCTGGGATCGCTCCGCCAGCCACAGCCTCGCTCCTCTCATCACCCAGGTCAACCAGATCCGCCGCGACAACTCCGCCCTCCACAGCGACAACTCGCTCCATTTCCATCCCGCCGACAATCCCAACATCCTCTGCTACAGCAAATCCAGCGGCGGCAACAGGATTCTCGTCGCCATCAACCTCGATCCCACCCAGGAGCAGGCAGGCTGGATCGACCTCGATCTCAAAAAACTGGCCATCCCCCATAACCAAAACTTCGAAATCGAAGACCTCCTCACCGGCGTCCACTACACGTGGCACGATCGCAGCAACTACGTCTCTCTGAAACCAGACGTCATGCCCGCTCACATCTTTCGTTTAATCCCTCCGTCAACCGCTGAGACTACACTCAACCCAGCCGCTACAGCGCCAGAGACCAACAAGCCGGAGGGGAACGAGTGAAAAAAGCCGGCAGCGCCACCGACCCACTCTGGTACAAAGACGCGATCATCTACGAGCTTCACGTCCGCGCTTTTATGGATTCCAACGCAGACGGCATCGGCGACTTCCCCGGCCTGCTCTCCAAGCTCGACTACCTCCAGGACCTCGGCGTCACCTGCCTCTGGATGCTTCCTTTCTTCCCCTCGCCCCTGCGCGACGACGGCTACGACATCGCCAACTACGTCGACGTCAATCCCAGCTACGGCACCCTGAACGACTTCAAGCAGGTCCTCGACGCCGCCCATCAACGCGGCATGCAGGTCATGATCGAGCTCGTCATCAACCACACCAGCGACCAGCACCCCTGGTTCAAAGCCGCCCGCCTTGCCCCGAAAGGCTCGCCCGAGCGCGATATGTACGTCTGGAG
>DATMPD010000341.1:0-3795 GCA_035567955.1 Edaphobacter sp. | reverse complement strand
TGTCGGGTCTATTCCCATCGTCCTTGCCCCCTGGGGCGTTTTTACGGTCTGGACGATCTCGAATTTTCCAGGCGAGGTTTCGCTGGCTACGGCGAGCGAGCCGTCGCGACAGCTGGCGAAGGCCTGACCTGCGTCGACCTTAGTGGCGTCGACGCCGGCTCCGATGGGGAGATCGGATAGGATCTTGCCGGTGTCGGCATTCATCACGATCAGTTTCTGGGGCTTTCGGCAACCGATGAAGAGGCGATGCGTTTTGGTGTCGATGGACATTCCAACAGGAGAGCCACCGGGGGCTACGGGCCAGCGTGCGACTACTTTTCCGGCCTTGAAGTCCACTACGGCTACTTCGTTTTTGTCTTCGAGATTGATGTAGAGCTTTCCTTTGCCATCGGACGCGAGGAACTCGGGCTTTCCGCCGAGGTTGATTGGCGTATCAATCTTTCCGCTGGTGGGATTGATGTCCGGCTTGAACGACAGCAACGTTCCGCCATCTCCGGAGACGACCAGGACGTGCCCAAGGGCGGGGTCGTAGATGATGCCGTCGGCGTCGGGTTGCGCGGCGAGCTTGCCGAGGGTGGCGTAGGTTTTGAGATCGAAGATGATGATGGCGCCGTCGCCGCCGCCGTCGGTGATGAATCCGCGATTTGCTTCAGGGACGATGGCTACACCGTGAGCGTTCTTCTGGCCGGGAATGTCGCCGAGGGTCTTGCCGGAGTCGGCGTCGATGATCATGGTATGGGTGGTTCGCGGGACAAACAAGCGATGGGTTGCCGGATCGACAGTGAGGTAGTCCCATGAGCCCTGGCCGCCGATGGGGAGTGTCTTCTTCACTTCCCAGTTCGTCTGCGCGAGAGCCGGCAGGGAAACTGCGAGCAGAAGGAGAGTCAGGGGCTTTGTGGCTACAGTTTTTTTCGTGCGCATTTGATTCTCCTGATGAGATTGGTGGAAGGCTGGCGAGTAAGCCAGAGACATGCTACGGCGCTTGAGCTTAAGCGGACCTTAATTTGGTTTGAGATAAGCGGTGAGAGGAGAGTTGGCGTTACGGAGGGCGATGGTGACGGATGCGGCGTTTTGTTCGGCACCCTCGGGGCTGGTGTGGGTGTGGTCGATGGGGAAGAGGAGTGCGGTTTTTTCGGGGCCGAGGGCGTCGAGGCGGTCGGCTTCAACGGTGGCCATGTCGATAACTGGGACGTTCTCGGAGGCGGCAAGCTGGTATTCAAAGCTGCGGTAGCCCATGTCGCGTTCGATCTGGGGGTTGCCGTCCGCGTCGTTCGCCCAGATGTTGCGGATGGTGACGGTGAGGAGGATCGGGGTGGCTTTTTTTGCGCGGGCGTCGGCGATGTATTTGCGCAGGTACCAGCCGTAGCTGTGGACGGTCTCTGTGGTCTGCCCGGCGATGGGGCCGGTAGTGAAGGGTTTGGGGAGGGGATATTCAACGGTCTCGTCACCGATGCCTTTGACGCTGCCACGGGCCTTGGGATCGGTGGCGGGGTCGCTGCCGTCATTGTGACCCATCTGAATGAGGACGTAGTCGCCGGGCTTCATCTCGGCGAGGACATTGGCCCAGAGGCCTTCGTTGTAGAAGCTGCGGGAGCTGCGTCCGGCGCGGGCTCGGTTGGCGACGTTGATTTTGGCGGTGTCGAAGTAGTGGGCGAAGTGGTCGCCCCAGCCGAGGTCGGCCTGGTTGCGGGCGGTGGAGTCGCCGACGATGAAGAGGGTGGGAAGGGCTGGGTTGAGGGCAGCGTTCTGGGCGACATTGGTTTGCGGCGGAGCGTCGGGAGTGGTGGGGGTTTGGGCGAAGGAGGTTGCGGCGGTGATCACAAGAAGCAAGCTGAGGAGGGTTCGTCGAGGCAA
This sequence comes from Edaphobacter sp., assembly GCA_035567955.1. Classification (GTDB taxonomy): domain Bacteria; phylum Acidobacteriota; class Terriglobia; order Terriglobales; family Acidobacteriaceae; genus Edaphobacter. Next base: position 1,941 of record DATMPD010000341.1, on the reverse strand, counting down.
GGGGCATCGCATGGGCGATAGGGTAGCACTGATGTAGTCTGGCTTGTCAGTTGGTATGGGCGTCCGGAGACCCGCTATGTTCAGTTACTCGCAGAGTGCCTTCTTTGTGATCGCATCTATGGCGGTCTCGATGTTTCTCGTTGCGGTGTTAAATCGATTGTGGCCGATTTCGAGTCGCAAATTGGTGAATGATGTTACGGGATGGCAACTGGGGATTTTGGGAACTACGTATGGCGTGATTCTTGGGTTCATGCTGTTTACGGTTTGGACCGACTTTCGGGAGGCGGAGGTCAACACGAATCTTGAGGCTTCTTCCCTGATGACGGTGTCACGGATCGGGGCGGGGTTGCCCTCTCCGGAGCGGGAGACGATCCACGCATTGGGGGTGAAGTATGCGGAGTCGACGATCAACGAGGATTGGCCGGCGATGCAGGTGCAAGGGGATAGCAGCGCGAGCGAACGGGTGACGGGAGATATGTGGAAGGTGCTGGCGGAGATGAAGTCTGAAGCCGCCGGAAGCAGGAGTGCCGACCATTTGGCGAATGCGCTGAAGGATCTTTCGGAGCGGCGAAACCTGAGGGAGGAGGAGTTTCGGAACCGGTTACCGGGGATATTATGGCTTTTGCTCGTGGCCGGCGCCGGAGCGACGGTAGGGTCTGCATGTTTGTTGGGGAATGACAACAAGTGGCTGCATTACTGTCAGGTTCTGGCGTTGACGTTTGTGGTTACGGTAACGCTGGCGGCGATTGGAGATCTGGCCAGGCCGTTTGAGGGTGCGGTGTCGGTGAGTCCGGTGGCGTTTGAACGGGCGCTGGCGCTGATGCGGTGAACCTTTAGTGGCCGCCGAGGGCTTCGGGGTCGGGCTTGGCGGCTTTGCTGGGCAGACGCATGATGAAGGGTAGCGGGGACAGGCAGAGGATGGTGACGGACAGGATGAAGAAGGCGTTTTTGTAGCTGAGCATGGAGGCCTGACGGAGCATCTGCTGGTAGGCCTGTCCGACGGCCATCTGGGCTGCGTCGGCGGAGGACATTCCGTGAGACGTCATCATCTCTTTCATGCGGTCCATGTAAAGCCGGTAGGGGACGCTGCCGGGAATGACGTGGGTGGCGAGGTTTGCCTGGTGGACTTGGGAACTGCGGGCGAGGTAGGTGGTGAGCAGGGCAGTGCCGGCGCTGCCGCCGAGGTTGCGTGCGAAGTTGGAGAGGCTGGAGATCTGATTGGTTTTGCTGAGCGGAACGCCGACGTAGTTGAGCGTGCTGATGGGGATGAAGATGAACGGGAGACCAACGACCTGCAGCATGCGCCATAGCGTGACGGTGCCGAAGGCGGTGTCGAGGTCGAGGCGAGTGAGGTTGTAGATGCCGGCGGCGGTGGCCAGGTAGCCGAGGCAGACCATGAGGCGAGGATCGAATTTGCCGAGGGAACGGCCGGCGACGGCCATCATGAGCATCATGACGAATCCGGCGGGAGAGAGAACCATGCCGGCGCGTTCGGCGGTGTAGCCGAGGAGGACCTGAAGGTATTGCGGGATGAGGACGGTCGAGCCGAAGAGGACCATGCCGAGGATGAGTTGCAGGAAGACGGCGGTGCCGAAGTTTCTGTTCTTGAGAAGTTTCAGGTCGACGATAGGATCTTCGTGACGCCACTCCCACCAGGCGAAGAAGATGAGCGTGGCAACGGCGAGGATGGCGAAGGTGCGTATCATGGGGTCGCCGAACCAGTCTTTTTCCTGGCCCTTGTCGAGGGTGAATTCGAGGCAGCCGACACCAAGCGCGACGAGGCCGAGGCCCATGAAATCGACTTTGGCTTTGCGGGCTTGTTCGCGGCGAAGCTTGAGATGCGGCGGGTCTTCGACCATGCGGTTGGAGAGCCAGAGGGAGAGCAGGCCGACGGGGATGTTGATGAAGAAGATCCAGTGCCAGTTGAAGTTGTCGGTGATC
>DATMPD010000340.1:0-9376 GCA_035567955.1 Edaphobacter sp. | reverse complement strand
GTCGTCTGTTCCCACACCGCTCTCCGCCGTCATCATGCCGGGGATGCGCAGCATGGCGTTCAGGTCCGGCTCGTACGCCAGGCCGTTGGCCTCCGAGGCCTCCCGATACGCCTGCATATAAGCGCCCAGCAACCCGGCATTCAACTGAATGCCCGCACTGCTCCGGCGCTCCAGCTGCAACGTGATCTCCACATGCCCACGCCGCAGGCGCTCCTTCAACATCCGCCGCATCTGCACCTCAAGGCCATCGCAGTACGAAGGCAAACGAAGATTCAGGTCGAGGAAGCGATGATTCACACTCTTCATCGCCAACGTAAAAGCAACACTATCCCGCACAGACCCGCGCAGACTGGCGTACCCCGTCATCGAATAGACCTCACTCACGCAATTCCCTCCAGATTCGCCGTCAACGCAACCTCTCCACTGCCCGCGGGAACCGCGTCCTCCACGCTGAACTGCATCCTGTAGAGCCGCTGATAGGTCCCGGAATGCTGCATCAGTTCCTCATGGGTTCCAATCTCCGTAATCCGCCCGCCTTCAATCACCGCGATACGAGTAGCTCGCCGCACCGTGGAAAGACGATGCGCAATCACAAACACCGTCCGCCCCCGCATCAGGTTTGCCAATGCCACCTGCACATACTGCTCGCTCTCCATATCCAACGCAGAAGTGGCCTCATCCAGAATCAGGATCGGCGCATTCTTCAGAATCGCCCGCGCAATGGCCAGCCGCTGCCGCTCGCCGCCACTGAGCCGCGTGCCTTTCTCGCCAATCTTCGTGTTGTACCCATCCGGCATGTTGAGGATGAACTCATGCGCCAGCGCCATGCGCGCGGCCTCTTCCACCCTGCTTAGCGGGACGTCCGGCTGACCATACGCAATGTTGTTCCGCACCGTATCGTTGAAGAGCACCGTCTCCTGCGTCACTTTCCCGATCTGTTCCCGCAACGAAGCGATCGTCACATCCCGCAGGTCATGTCCATCGATCAAAATCCGTCCCTCATTCACATCAAAGAACCGCGGAATCAGATTCACCAGCGATGACTTCCCCGCCCCACTCGGTCCGACCAGCGCAATCACCTCACCGGGCTGCACCGTCAGATCGATGCCCTTGAGCACCTGTCTCGTCTCTCCCTCTTCACTCGCGTAGGCAAAGCCCACATTCTCAAAACGAATTCCTTCGTTGAATCCCTTCAACACAAAGGCGCGCTTCTTCTCCTGCACATCATCCACCGCATCCATAAACTTGAAAATCTCTTCGCTCGCTCCCAGCGCCTGTTGAAAGCTGTTATAGAAACCGGCGAACTTCCGTACCGGGTCGTACAAAGTAAACACTGCGATCAGGAAGGTAATAAACGATCCCGCCGTCATCTGCTGGTGTTGGATACTGATTCGTCCCAGGTACAGCAGCAGTGCAATCGCGACGGAAGCAATAAGGTCCATCAGCGGCGAACTGATCGCCTGAACCTTCACCGACTTTAGATTCGCATCGAACAGCCTTCGCGCCGCGCGGCGAAACCGGTTCATCTCCCACAGTTCCATGCCGAACGCCTTCACAATGCGATTGCCCGTAATCGTCTCGTGCAGAATATTCTGTATCTCCGCCAGCTTGTCCTGCCCCTTGCGCGTCGTCTGTCGTACTCCCCGTCCAATGCGACGGGCCGACAGCACCACTACCGGCAAAAACAGCAACAGGACCCACGCCAACCTGCCGCCAACAATGACAACCGCCAACGCTGTAAAGATCAACGTGAAAAACTGCTGTAGAAAATCGCTCATCACACTCGACATCGCAAACTGAACCTTCTCGATGTCATTGATCAGCGTCGACAGCAAGGTCCCCGTCGTATGCTTCTGAAAGAAGGCCACAGACCGGCGCAAAACAGCGTTGTAGAGGTCATTGCGCAGATCGGTAATCATGCCGAATCCGGCACGGTTCACCAGATAAGTACCGGAATAATCGCAGACGGACTTCAAGAACGCCGAGCCCACCAGCGCTACCGCCACCACGGTCCATGCATTATGGAAGTGGCTCGGAAGAAACCGCTGCAGATTGATGACGGTATCCGTATGCGGAATGCGAAACAGAAGCACAAGACCGGGGGGCGCATCCGGACTCAACACATTGTCGAAGATCGGCTTGACCAGCAGGATCCGGAACGCCGCCATGGCCCCCACCACCGCCATCAGCACGACCGACGCCAGCGAATACAGCGCATACGGCCGCACATACAGCAGTAATCGCCAGATGCGTCTCAAGCCATCACTCTCCTGCTCGTCGTTATGGCACCGTGCATCTCACCATTCTATTGCGCGCCGCCGTTTTACATTCGGATCGCACACCGTCTACTTCGGCATATCCCGATGCGATGTCTTCACCCGGTAACCCTCTTCTGCCAGCCGCTTCTTCATCTCTTCCGCAATAAACACCGACCGGTGCTGCCCTCCAGTACATCCAAAAGCCACCGTCAGATAACTTTTTCCCTCCTGGATGTAGTGAGGCAATAGAAACTTCAGCATGTCCGTCGTCTTGTCCAGAAACTCCTTCGTCTGCGGGAACTGACGAACATACTTGGCCACCTTGGCGTCCTGGCCCGTCAGCTTGCGGAACTCCGGCACGAAATGCGGATTCGGCAGAAACCGCACATCGAAGACAAGATCCGCCTCGGTCGGCACGCCGTTCTTAAACCCAAAGCTGTTGGAAGAGATCATCAGAGTTTGATCGCTCTCCTCACGTTCAAACTGCGAGTTGATGCGCGCCCGAAGATCATGCACATTGAACTTCGTTGTATCCAGCACAATATCGGCGACATTGCGGATCGGATCCAGCCGCTTGCGCTCTGCCCGGATCGACTTCACCACGGTATCGCTGCGCCCCATCGGATGCGGCCGCCGGGTCTCGGAGAAGCGTCGGATCAGTGCCTCTTCACTTGCTTCCAGAAACACCACGCGCGTCGGCAGCACCTTGCGGACGTCCTTCAGAATGGACGGAAACTCATCGAGCCGCATCCCCTCGCGTACGTCGACCACCAGCGCTGCCCGTTCAATCTCCGCCGACTGCCTCACCAGATCCGCGAATCGCGGCACCAGCTCCAACGGCAGATTATCGACCGAGTAATACCCGAGGTCCTCAAACGCCTTCAGCGCAGACAGCTTTCCCGATCCCGAAAGCCCGGTCAAAATAACCAGCTCGCCCCGATATTCAGGCACGGACGCAGCAGCCGTTCTCTTCTTCTTGCCCTTCTTGGCGTCCCTGCCCCCTGTGTGCTTTCGCCGCTTCGAGACCTTCTTGCTCGTCATGCTAGAAATCCTAGCACCCCGGCCTAGGGAACCTCGATCAGCTCCATCTTTCCGTCACGCTTGCGATACAGCACCATGGCCTGGCCGCCGTGATCGCGAAACACGAAGACGTCGCGATCGCGAAACGCCGCCTCCTTCACCGCCTCTTCCAGCGACATCGGCCGCCGCGCAACCCCATCCGTCGAACGCACTACATGCGGCTCCGCCAACGGCGAATGCGAGGGAAAAGAATGCACCAGCATCGGCACCGCCTTGCGGCCAACGCTGCTCTTCGCGGCCACTTTCACCGCGACGTTTGGTCTTCGTGCCCCGTTGACTGCAACCTCCGGTTTTGCGCCCTTCACGTCCGCCTTCGGGTGCCGCTTGATCGTTCCGAATTTCTTTTTATGCCGGATCGCCTGCTGTTCGATCTTTACCAGCGCATCCCGCAGTGCGATCCCCATTTCCGTGTCCTCGCAGCGCGCTACCAGCTTCTGATGCCTGGTCTGCACCGTCACCTCGGCGATCTGCCGGTACTTATCCGTAGAGAGAATCACATGCACGCTGGCGGAGTTGCCCACGATCTTCGCAATCCGCGCCAATCCCGCCTCAGCCTGCAACTTGAATTTTCTTATGATGGTTGTTTGTCTGCCGGTGTACTCCACGTCCATACGTTCACCTCGTCCCTGCAATCGATCAGGATCTTCGCAGACGACTAGCGTACACGACGTTGGTGCGTACTTGGAATCTGCATATCTTCCCGATACTTCGCCACGGTCCTTCGGGTCACCTGGATTCCCTGCCGCTGGAGCTCGGCGGCCAGCTGATCGTCCGTCAGCGGCTTCCGTTCGTCCTCTTCCTCAATCAGTTTCTTCACCTTGCGCTTCAGCAGCACCAGCGGCAGGTCCCCGCCCTCCGGGCCATTCACGCCTTCGGAGAAGAAGAAGCGCAGCTCAAACACGCCCTGCGACGTATGGACATACTTATTCGCGACCGCACGGCTCACCGTCGAAGGATGGACCCCGATCTCCTCGGCCACCTCTTTGATCATCATCGGCTTCAGCGCATTGACCCCATGCTCCAGAAACTCCGCCTGCCGCCGTACGATCACTTCGCATGTGCGCACAATCGTGTTCTTCCTCTGCTCAATATTCCGCAGCAGCTGGATCGCTGATTTGTAGCGCTCCTTCACGTACTCTTTGACTTCCTTTTCAGTTTGTTTCTGCTGCAGCATCTTGCGATAGCCCTGGTTCAACCGCAGCGTCGGCATGTCCTCTTCGTTCATCACCACAACATAGACATCATCCCGCTTCACAAAGGCAACATCCGGCTCAATCAGCCTGGTTTCGCTGTGGTTGTAGCGCTGCCCCGGCCTTGGATCCAGCGTCCGGATAAACTCCACCGCCGCCATCACCTCCTCGGCCGTACGCCCGCAGCTTCGGGTCAGCTCCCGCATGTCCTTCTTCTGCAACAGTGGCAGGCAATTGGTCACGACGTGCGTCGCGATGCTGAAGATGTCCGTCTGGCCGGTATTGGCCTCGACAGCAACAGATTCGATTGGACTTTGATCTTCTTCGCCATCCGCTCCGATCTTCGCAGCCGCATCGGCAGCGGCTATCTGCCGGCGCCGAAGCACGATCGCCGCCTCGCCCTGCTGCGCACAGATCTGAATCAACAGGCACTCCCGCAGATCCCGCGCTCCCACACCGACCGGGTCAAGGAAATTAACCAGAGCTCGCGCCTCACGAACAACGCCCAGCAGAAACGCCACATCCTCATCTGCCGCAGCCGCGATCTCCAACCCCTCATCCTGCTCGGATGCAACAACGGCACTCTCGCACTCCTCCGGCTTATCCCACAGGTGCGTCAGTTTCCCCTTGGATCCTCGTTCGAACGGGATCGGCCCCGGCCGCACCGGCTCTCTCGATTGCAGCAGCGCCTCAACTAATTCTTCGTCGGTTGCCGTCAGATATCCGTCCTCGTTCAAATTCCCCACCACCAGCTCCGTCGCGGCTCGAACCTCCGGACTCAGCGTCAGCGCGCCCAGCTGCCACGCCAGATGGTCACTCAATGTACTCGGCTGAGAGAGGAAGTTCTCAAACGAAGGCTTGTCATACTCCTCAAAGTTTGAGGACGTGCGAAACCCAGGATCCAGATAGTCCTGAAAATAGCTTCCGAAGTCGATCTCATCGAAGGGGTCTTTTTCCACCCTCTCGCCCTCAGCGGCCACCTCCTCCGCCGACCGCTCCCGGTCCCCCTCGAGCCCCGCCCGCTCCTCCAGCGTGACGGCAGACTCCTCCAACTCCTCCAGCACCGGATTCTCCACCATCTCGGTGTTGATCATCTCCTTCAGCTCGAGCTTGTTCAGCGCTAAAACGCTGACCATCTGCACCAGTCCAGGGGTCAGCACCTGTCGTTGCGAGACCTTCAAGTTCAGCTTCGGTTGCAGCAGCACAATTAACCTCTTATCGACCTGTTGCTCTTCTTTTGCGTAGATGTGACGTTTGGCGCTTAAGGTGCTTAACGTCTCTATTATGCAATCATCTGCACATCGAGCACCACTTTGGGCTTGGCCACAGTCTACACGCCTCTTGCTCCTACTGGCTGTAAGTCTAACCCTGCCAATGGCTCCGCGAACTCCACCGATAGCAACGTAGAGTTACAACTTGCGTTGTAGAATTCATACCCTCAATCCATCGAAAAATTCTCTCCAAGATAAATCCGGCGAACGTCGGGATTGCGTCCCAGCTCGCCCGGCGTTCCAGCCGCAAATATTTTGCCTTCGGTGATAATGTACGCCCGATCCGTAACGGACAGCGTCTCCCGCACATTGTGGTCTGTGATCAATACGCCAATCCCGCTCTTTTTCAACGCGAAGATGATCTCCTGCAGGTCTAGCACAGCGATCGGATCGATCCCGGAGAACGGCTCATCCAGCAGAATGAACGCCGGCTCGATCGCCAAGCACCGCGCAATCTCCACGCGCCTGCGCTCCCCGCCGCTCAACGCATAGCCCCGTGTCTTGCGAACATGCCCTAAATTCAATTGTTCAATCAGCCTCTCGGTGCGCGTTCGCCGAGCCTCCCAGCTCAGTTGCTGCGCCTCCAGCACGGCCAGAATATTGTCCTGCACCGTAAGCTTGCGAAACACCGAAGGCTCCTGCGGCAAATAGCTGATGCCATAGTTCCTCGCCCGCAGATACATCGGCAGCCGGCTGATATCATGGCCATCCGCCAGCACTCGCCCCGCATCCGGCCGCACCAGCCCTACGATCATGTAGAAACTCGTCGTCTTCCCTGCGCCATTCGGCCCCAGCAGTCCAACCACCTCGCCCTGCTCGATCTCCAGGCTCACCCCCCTCACCACTTGGCGTCCGCCGTACGATTTGCCAATCTCCTCCGTCGATAACGTCTTCATTGCTTGTTCTTCACCCGCGTCTCCGTGCGCACTCTCTGTCCCGCGCCATTCTCTCCTCCATTAGAAACCACGACGTTGTCATCGCCGGAGTGGAATCGCAGGGACGTACCCGTAACGGTCCCTCGCTGATCGTCCGTCACCTTCGGCAACACGGCCGGTGTACCTGTTAAAACAAACAGGCCATCGCTCGCCGTGTACACCAACTGCTCGCCGGTTGCACGCCGTCCAGGCTGCTGCATATCGAGAGGGCCGCTCACTACCATTCGTTCCACACTGCCGGCCATAAACCCGCTCCCGCCCACTGCAGACGCGGTGCCTGTCTTCCCGCCATCGACCTTGCCGTTACTCGGCGAGGAGCCCTTCCCCGCCCCCGTTCCCGCCGGCTGGAGATACACCACCGCCTCTTGCCCCCGCAGGCTGCCGTCCCTGCTCTGAACCTGGACGCCGCCCGTAAACTCAGCCTTCCTCGCCTCATCCAAGTACACAAGCTCCCGGCTCGCGACCTGAACCACATCTCCTTTGCCTCCCGCAATCAACTTTCCGGACCCAGCCTTTGGTTTGGCCGGAGCCAATTTTGCAGGAGACCCGGAAGATCCACCGCTCACCAGGACTGTATGCACCGCCATCGGAGCCCCCTGCCCCTCCCCATAAGCCAGCAACCGCCGTTGTTTCTGGTCAAACTGAAGCACCGGAGCCTCCACCTGCGAGGCCCCCTGCCACAACCGAGCTGGCGTGCCCGCTATTCCATGAAAAGTCGCGATCTGCGAATCATGCTTCAACTCGGCACGTGCTGCCAGCACATGCGCCGGCTCCTCTGTACTCCCCGCTTGCCTATAACTCGCCTTCACACCACCGTCCGCGGCCGCATCCCCCGTCTGCTGCTCCATCGTCACGCGGTCGGCCCACAGCACACTCGTCCCGTTGCTCACCTGGACGTTGCCCGTCAGTATCGTTCGTTCCAGTTCGCCATCAAACACAGCCTTCTCTGCCGTCGCCCGCTCCTCCGGCGGCGGACTCGCCTCCCCGGGCCTTCGCACCGGCACCTGTGTCATCACCACGTGCCCCTGTTCCACTGCATCAGAAACTTCATCCGCACCCCCGCCAGCCAGTCCGTCGTTTCTCTCCTGTTTCCCTGAAGTCGACCCTGCACCTGTACGGTCCGGCCCACGCCCGGCACGAGCCGTCACAGGCCGAAAGTGCGCCACCAGCGAATCCCCCGAGCCGGTATTGACCACTCCCGTCGCGCTGACCCGCCGCAGCGCCGTGTGACCATCGCCATGGACTTCTGCAAGATGATTCCTGTTCCCCACCCTCACAAAATGTGCCGTCAATACATCCCCGGCCAGAGCGCTACGGGTCGTTCCCCCCTTCAACCCACCATTCCCCCCACCCTTCGCCGCTGGACTCACCACCGTCAACCGGGCATCCCCCGCCGCCTTGGCATCTCGCAACTGCGCCTTGCCCGCAGCATCGGCAGCCAGCGCAAGCTCCACCGTCCCCCCATTCAGCTCCCGGTCACTCCACGGCTCCCCCGGACCGTCCGAGGCCCGCACCCGTTCCTGCAGATGCACCCCACCGGTCATCACCACGTGCTCAGGATGGCCCTTCTTATCGAACCCGGCGCGTCCCTCCCCAGCCTCGCCCCGCGCCTGCCGCAGCGGTTCCTCCTGTGTATACTTCACCCCACCCGACATCACCGCCGACTGCGGCTGATTCTGCGCATTCAGCGTCATCTCGCCGCGCGGAGCTCTTACGCTTTCACCCGCCGCGCCGGTCAACGTCACATCCCCATCCGCCTCCAGCCGCTCCGCCGACCCATCGGTCCGCAGGTGCACCACAACATTCTGCGCCTCCGCAGTCTGACCCTCCGCGCTGCCTTTGTCCCCGCCCGAACCTCCACCAACCGCCACATACCTCGCCTGTGACAGCACAACCGTCTGCCCCGGCCGATCCAGCACCGCGTGCGATGCCGTCAGCACCACGGGACGATCATGCTGCAACCCATTCACCTTCACCGCCGCATGCAGCACCACCACGCCCGTATCCGCGCTATAGTCCGCCCCAACGGCATGGCCCGTCATCCCGCCCGACGCAAACTCGATGTCCTTATCCGTCGCCGCCACCCCCAGCTTCCGCAGGAACACAAGTCCACTGGTGGTCACATGGATCAGGCGGCCGTCCCCGCTCTCATGCTCCCCACTCTCATGCGCCCCGGCAACGCCTCCCCCGGTCTGACCGCCGTGCAAATCCTTCCCCGCCGCATAGTCCATCTTCGTCTTTGCATCCGCAGCCTCTGGCGCCTGAAGGTCAATATGCACCTCACCCACGGCGCGAATGATCTCGTTCTTCTGGTCATACTCAAACTCTTGCCCGTAGATTCTGTCCGCCCTGTCCTGCTTCCTTCCATAGAGCACAATCCCCACATCATGCAGCGTTATCTTTCCATTCGAACGCTCCACCGCCTTGGCCGCATGAATCGTGTAAATCGTCCTCCCCTCCGCCGACTGGGAATAAGTCCAGTTATTGGTCTCTGACCGGATGTCCACCCCCAGCTTCTGCGGCAGATCCCGCAAGAACCGGTGCGCCCGATAATGCGCATATCCAAGGAACGCAACGATCACGATCACCAGCAGGCCGGCACCCGCCAGCAACCAGAACCGCAACCGTTCTATCGAAACGTT
>DATMPD010000339.1:0-3789 GCA_035567955.1 Edaphobacter sp. | reverse complement strand
CTCAAACTCGACGGCTATCGTATCCAGGCGCGAAAAGATGGAAAGCGGGTTCAGCTGCTGACGCGTACGGGACTGGACTGGACGCACCGGATGAAGGCTATCGCCGGCTTCGTAGCGGCACTGCCGGTGGAGAGCGCGCTGCTTGATGGTGAGGTGGTAGTGCTTGCGGAGAACGGCACGACGAGTTTTGCTGACCTGCAGGCGGCATTTCAAGAGGGTGAGAAGAAGCCGCTTACTTACTTTGTCTTCGATCTGCTTCATCTGAATGGACATTCGCCGCGAGGTCTTTCACTGGACGAGCGTAAGAAGATGCTTGCGAAGGTGGTGGAGGGCTCGGGGGAGTTTTTGCGGTTCAGCGAACATATTGTGGGTGGTGGCGGCGAAGTATTCACGAGGGCGTGCGAGCTGCATGCGGAGGGCATCGTCTCCAAGCGAGCTACGAGTAAGTATGCAAGCGGCCGCAGCGGCGATTGGTTGAAGTTGAAGTGCGTTCATGAGCAGGAGTTTGTCATCGGGGGATTTACGCTGCCGTCGAATGGAAGCCAGGGGGTGGGTGCGTTGTTGCTTGGGTATTATGACGGGGGGAAGTTGATCTATGCGGGGCGGACCGGGACGGGCTTCACGCAAAAGACCCACCGAGCTCTGCGCGATCAGCTTGACGAGCTTCGCCAGAAGGCAAGTCCATTCGAGAAGGTACCGGTGGAGGCACAACGCGGAGCGATCTGGGTGCGGCCTAAGTTGGTGGCTCAGGTCAATTTTGCGACCTGGACCGCGGATAACCTTGTGCGTCAGGCGTCATTCAAAGGGCTTCGCGAAGACAAGCCCGCCGCGGAGGTTCGCCGGGAGGAGCCGAAGATGGCGCCAAGGGGCCAAAGCTGGGTGCGAGCTTCGCATGCTACTGCGGCCGGAGTGGCGGCTAAGGTTGAGAGTAAGAAGGCGATGACGCCCGCGAAGTCATCGGTCACGAATGCTCCAGTACGGCTGACCCATTCCAGCAAAATTCTCGATGAGGAGTCGCAACTCACCAAGCAGCAACTTGCGGATTATTACTGGGCGGTCGCGCCGCATATGCTGCCGCATATTGAATCCAGGCCGCTGTCGCTGGTGCGGTGTCCTGAAGGTAGCGGAAAGCCGTGTTTTTTTCAGAAGCATGTAAACCACATGCTTCCGCCTGGCGTTGGAGGCGTTGATATCGCGGATAAGAAGGGAAAGGTCGAGCCGTACATCACGTTATCGAGTGCCGAGGCGCTTGCAGGATTGGCACAGATGGGTGTGCTCGAGGTGCATCCGTGGGGCTCGCGCAACGATGATTTGGAACATCCGGACCGGATCATCATCGATCTCGATCCGGATGCGACGATCTCCTGGACGCGGCTGGCAGAGAGTGCAGCCGAGGTTCGGAAGCAGCTCAAAAAACTTGGACTGGAGAGTTTTTTGAAGAGCACGGGCGGCAAGGGACTGCATGTCGTTGTGCCGATCGTTCCGGAGTATGACTGGGTGGCCATTAAGCAACTCGCCCATGCCTTCGTTTTGCAGATGGAGAAGGAACAGCCCGGTTTGTATCTTACGAAGATGAATAAGGCAGCACGCAAAGATCGGATATTTCTTGACTATTTGCGGAACGAACGCGGTGCGACCGCGGTGGCGGCGTTCTCTCCTCGGGCGAGGGCGGGGGCGCCGGTTTCGCTTCCTCTCAATTGGAGCGAGCTGAAGTTGGCGGAGCGGCCGGTTGCTCATGTGGCTGATTTTGAGGAGTGGAAGGGGCGGTTGAGCCGCGATCCCTGGACGCAGCTTCTCAAGTCGCCGCAGCGAGTCACTGCGAAGATACTGGGCCTCTTCAAAATCTCCCCCACAAAATAATTCCTGGCTGAAATCGAGTGTTCGGGAATGGACAGTTTTTTTCGATTGTGGACGATGCCGTGCGCGCGGCGCCTACTAAGTGATTGAAAGCAGGTGGCTGGGATTGGTCTTGCGGTTGCACTTAGACCTGCCGCAATGGACATCTCAAGACCAGATATCAAGAAGAAAAAGATGCGGCGGCAGGTGATTCTGGCTGGCTGCGGAGTTGTGGCGCTGGCGGTTGTGGCGTTTTTTGTGACGCGGTTAAAACCTGCCGCTCCCGAGGTGGACCGGGCGACGGTTTGGACGGACGCTGTGAAGCGGGGACCCTTGCTGCGGCAGGTGCGCGGGCCCGGTACGCTGGTTCCCCGCGAGGATAAGATTCGGCTGATTCCTGCTGAGACCGCCGCGACGGTAGTGCGGATTCGTGTGCTGCCGGGGGCCAAGGTTGAGCCGGACACCGTGCTGATGGATCTGGTGGATCCGCAGCTGCAACAGGAGTTGCTGGACGCGCAGCTGCAGTTGAAGGGGGCGCAGGCAGACTACATCAACACGCGGGCCAAGGTGCAGAGCGACCTGATGGATCAGAAGGCGGCCGGGGCGACGGTGGGGGCAGATTACACCCAGGCGCAGTTACAGGCGCGAACCGATAAGTCGCTGTTTGAGCTTGGGGTCATCAGCGGGCTGACCTACAGCGCTTCGAAGGGCAAGGCCGACGAACTGACAACGCGCAACGATCTCGAGAAGCAGCGGGTGACGATGAATGAGAAGGCGATTGAGACGCAACTTGCCGTGCAACAGACGAAGGTAGATCAGGCAAAGGCTCTGTTGGGGTTGAAACAAAAGCAGTTGGACGCGTTAAGCGTACGCGCAGGCATCAGGGGAGTGCTCTTCGAGATCGATCACCAGGTGGGGGAGCACGTGGACGTCGGGACCACTCTGGCGAAGGTGGTGCAGCCGGAACAACTGAAGGCCAGCCTGAAGATCGCCGAGACGCAGGCGCGGGACATTCAGATCGGGCAGCCGGCTGAGATCGATACCCATAACGGCGTCATCGAGGGCAAGGTGATGCGCATCGATCCGGGAGTATTGAACGGAACGGTGACGGTTGACGTAGAGCTTGCTGGAGCCCTGCCGCTGGGCGCGAGACCCGACCTGAGCGTCGATGGGACGATCGATCTGGATCGCATGGCGGACGTGCTTTTTGTCGGACGACCGGCATTTGGAAATGAAAACAGCACCATCAGCCTGTTCAAGCTTGGGCCGGATGGCAAGACTGCGGTACGGGTTCCAGTGAAGGTCGGACGGGCTTCAGTGAACAGTATTCAGGTAGTCGAAGGATTGCAGGACGGCGATACCGTCATTCTGTCTGACATGAGCCGATGGGACAACACGGACCGGATTCGATTGAATTAGCAATTTGAGAGAGGGAGAGCAAACGATGACGATGACGGAGACGATTATTCAGATCGAGGATCTGACGAAGATTTTCTACACGGACGAGATTGAGACCCATGCACTGTCGGGCGTGCATTTGAACATCAGCCGCGGCGAGTATGTGGCGATGTCGGGGCCTTCGGGATGCGGAAAGTCAACGCTGCTGTCGATCATCGGGTTGTTGGATACTCCGACTGCCGGGCGCTACACCTTGAATGGCAAGGAGGTCGCGAACCTGAACTTTGCCGATCGTTCGCGGATTCGCAACCAGGAGATCGGGTTTATCTTTCAGAGTTTCAATCTGATCGGCGACCTGACGGTTGCCGAGAACGTGGAGCTTCCGCTGACGTATCGCGCGGGGATGCCTTCGAACGAGCGAAAGCGGCGGGTGCAGGAGTCGCTGGAGCGGGTGAACATGGCGCATCGCATGCGGCACTATCCGGCGCAGCTCTCGGGCGGTCAGCAGCAGAGAGTTGCTGTGGCGCGAGCGCTGGCGGGTTCGCCGTCGATTCT
>DATMPD010000338.1:0-10342 GCA_035567955.1 Edaphobacter sp. | reverse complement strand
TGCTTTGCAACGGTCGCCTCTCACATGACAGAAGAGGAACTCAAGGACCAAGATAGCAATCATGTCTGCGTTAAATCTGTCCTCTCCGAACGAGGCGATCGCGTATCTTTGATTCACAATGAAAATCAAAGTCTTGAACCTCGCTAGATGGATCCTGATCGCAATACTCCTCTCCGTCTCCGCGAAGGTATGGGCAGAAGACTGCCTCAGTGGCCTGCCCGATACGCTAAGATCGGCTGTCGAGCAAGATCATTGGAAGATCCTGTCGCCCTTCGATGTCCCCACCAACGACTGGAAGCTATGGAAAAACGCGCATCAGGGTCAATGCCCCGGTGTCGCAGTCGGCAACTTCTTTCCCAAGACGGACTCCTCTTTCGTCGTAGCCCTCATCCAGGGTGAAGATCCAAAAAATCTTCTCGAAAAAGTTGTGCTCCTAACCGAGAAGAAGGGCCAAACCATCACGGAGATCATCGTCAATCCAGCACAGGTTGCCAGCCCCGCCTTGGTATGGAAGCTGCCTCCAGGCCATTACGCTGGAGTCGACGGCAAGCGAGCCGCGATCTCACGAGATTCGTTTGTCTTCGAAAAGGTCGCGTCGTCAGCGACGCAGTTCTACTACCAGGGCAGCAAAATTCAGTCCTTCGTAATCTCCAACTAAAAAACCCCGAACTCACAATTGGCTTTACAGTTGCTTTTGGCTTTACAGTTGCTTTGCCTTTACAGTTGCTTTTGCCGTTGCAGTTGCTTTTACCGTTGCCTGTTCCTTTGTTTGTCATCCCGTAGGGATCTGCGGTTTAGCTGAGTGGCCCACATCTGACCATGCCACCACGATCGGGTGCCCCATCTTCGCGGCAGCGAAAATCCCGGCATAGCAAAATTCGCCGATGCCGTTAGACCAACCTTTAAGAAGATCCAGACCAGAACACGTTTTGGCATCGGCCTGGATGCCGGCCAAATGCCCCCTGAGGAAGGGCAATGGGAGGGTACTCCCTCCCCCCCAACCCAGAGGCACCATCACGAAAGGAGATTACTTACCCAAAGTAGGCGGAACAGAACTCCCCACCGCCGGCCCAGTCGCCCCGGTGCTCACTCCATCGAGCATCGCCTGGTACGAGATGATGCTCTTCAGCGTCTCGTACGGGATCCCAGCCATCGGCAAAAGATGTCCGTTCACCGCCAGCATCGGAGTCTGCTCGACTCCAACATCCTGCGCCAGCTTGATGGACGCATTAACCTCGTCCTTCACCGCGGGTGTCGCCGCGCACGCATCCACTGCCGCCGGATCCAAGCCAGCTTTGGTGACCGCGTTTTTCAGCGTCTCGTCTCCCGTCTCCGGCGTCAGAGCGGCCTGCGCATCGAACACCGCCGCAGAGTAGATAAAGTAAGCATCATTTTTCTGCTTCTGAATGCAATACCCATACGCTGCCGCCTTGAACGCGTACGGATGCAGGTCCACCAGCGGAAAGCTCTGATACACCACCCGAGCATTCGGGAAATCCTTCACCAGCTGATCCATCGTGCCCTGCGCATCTTTGCAATGCGGGCATTGCAGGTCGGAAAACTCCACCAGCATCAGGTCCTTGCTCGTCGCGCCACGCGTCGCGCCATCGGCTCGAGCCTGCAATACCTTCCGCAGATCCGCAAACGGCGTCGCGCCAAACGGAACCACCACATCGCCCGCAACCGCATGCTTCCCATCCGGAGTCACGAAGAACGCCGTCGGCTGCACCTTGGAGTTCGGCGCCTTATCCGACACGAAGACCACCACCTTACTCACATTCGGAGCCGGGGTCGCCTGGATCGCCTCCACCCTCCAGATACGGTTCGAGTCGTACCCCCACAGCGCCTTCAAAAAAGCATTGACCGTATCTACCGTGGGCGAAGTCGCCGTAAAGTACTTTGGATTCGCCGCAGGGAACGGATCGGCCTTGGCCGTCTGTCCCATATCCTGCAACTGCAACGGAGCCGCTGGCTTCTGCGCTTGCGGAACTGGAGCCGGTGCCGCCGCAGGGTTCTGCTTTGCTGCCGCTGGAGCCGGTGCCGCTGGAATTCCTGTTCCTGTTTGGGCTCCCGTCTGGGCCCCCATCACTGCCGTAACGCTCAGAGCCGCCGCCAATCCTGCCAACATCCAATTCGAAATCTTCAAAGAATCCATCCTCCGCTGCCGCTATCCGCGTGCAGCACTCCTATTACACCTGAACCCGCACCGCAATGGGAAATCGTCTCCCCATTCCGAACGACTTTTTCGTCACCTTCAACACCGGAGCCGCCTGCTGCCGCTTATACTCGCTCCGCTCCACCAGCTGTAGGACAGACTTCACCAGCTCAACGTCAACACCCTGCTCCTCCGCAATCTGCTCCGCCGAGCAATACCGCTCGACATACGCCTCCAAGATCGGATCCAGCACCTCATACGGCGGCAGGGAGTCCGTATCTCGCTGCTCCGGGCGCAGCTCTGCCGAAGGCGGCTTTTCGATTGTCGCCCAGGGAATGACCTCTTTCACCCGGTTCACATAACGGCTCAACGCGTACACCCGCGTCTTCATCACATCGCCAATCACCGCCAGCGCCCCAACCATATCTCCATACAGCGTGCAGTAACCAGTTGACATCTCGCTCTTGTTGCCCGTCGTCAGCACCAGCGCGCCAAACTTGTTCGACAACGCCATCAGCAGCGTCCCCCGAATCCGCGGCTGCAGGTTCTCCTCTGCCAGGCCAAACGGCGTGCCGACAAACAGCGGCTGCAACACATGCTGAAACTGCGCGAACACATCATGAATCGGCAACAGTTCAAACCGAATCCCAAGATTCTTCGCCAGCCTTCGCGCATCCTGGATCGACCCCAGCGACGAGTACTCCGTCGGCATCCCGACTCCCACCACGTTCTCCGCCCCCAAAGCCTCCACTGCAATCGCCGCTACCAGCGCCGAATCGATCCCGCCGCTCAGCCCCACCAGTACCTTGCTGAACCCACACTTCCTCACATAATCCCGAGTCCCCAGCACCAGCGCGCCCCACAACTCCGCAACCCCATCGACGGCAGCATCCGCAACAACTGCCTCTCCATCTTCCGTATCGAACAAAACCAGATCCTCAGCAAACAGCGCTGCCCGCGCCACCACCTCGCCATCCGGCCCAATCACCACGGACGAACCATCAAACACCAGGCTGTCGTTGCCCCCCACCTGATTCACCATCGCAACATACGCACCATGCCGTTCCGCAATCGCCGCCAACATGCTCTGTCGCACCTGCGGCTTCCCCTGCCAGTACGGCGAAGCCGAAATATTTAAGATAATCCGCCGCCGTGCCCCCAACTCCTTCTGCCGAGCCTCCCATTGCGTCATCAATCCCTCAACAGGATCCACCGGATACATCTGCCGCGGCCAAAAGCCCTTATCGTTCCAGGCGTCCTCACAAATCGTAATCGCCAGCGGCTGCCCTTCCACACAGGTCAGCGTTTGCTCCGTCCCCGCCTCAAAATATCGCTGCTCATCAAATACGTCGTAGAACGGCAGCAGCATCTTTTGCTGCACGAAGCTGACCTTACCCCCGGCAAGCAATACCGCCACATTCCTTACCTGCTTGCCCACATTAGCCCTCGCAGCCATCACCGTCCCGCATAGAATCGCCGGACGCCCCGCCACTCCGGTCCATCCAGCCAACTCCATCACAGCCTGCTCAGCGCGCGCGACGAACGCAGCCTTCTCCAAAAAATCCGCCGGCGGATACCCGCAAACCGCAAGTTCAGGAAAGACCACTAGACCGGCACCCATATCGCCGGCACGGGCTGCATATTCAAGAATTTTCTTCGTGTTCCCGGCGAAGTCCCCTACCGTCGGGTTGATCTGGGCAAGTGCTATCTTCACCTGTTAAGTCTACCGCCTACGAGCCCGTCCCGCTCAACACCACGCCCACCGTCCGTGCCAGAATCCTCAGATCCATCAGCAGATTCCAGTTCTCCACATACGCCGTGTCCAGCGAGATGTAGCTGTCGAACGACGGGTCCTGCCGCGCTTCCACCTGCCACAACCCTGTAATCCCCGGCAACACATCCAGCCTGCGCAGATGCGCCAGGTCATACTGCTCCACCTCAGCCGCCATCGGGGGCCGTGGCCCCACCAGGCTCATATCGCCTTTCAGCACGTTATAAAACTGTGGCAGCTCATCCAGCGAATACTTCCGTAACACTCTCCCCACCCTGGTAATGCGTGGATCCTTCGCTATCTTGAACAGCACGCCATCCCGCTCGTTCATGTGTTGCAGCTCTGCCTTCAGCTGGTCTGCGTTATGCACCATCGTCCGGAACTTGTAGCAAGGGAATGCCCGCCCCTTGCGTCCGATCCTCTGTGCCTTATAGAGAATCTTTCCCTCCGAATCCATCCGGATTGCAATCGCGATCGCCAGCATCACCGGCGCCCCCACCACCAGTCCCACCGTCGAAACCGTAATGTCCAGAACCCGCTTCACCAGAATCCCACCGATAGGAAAGTCTTTCCTGTGCAGCGGAATCGTCGGAAACTGGCCGATGTACTCCACCCTCGCATTCCAAGCCAGCCCATCGTACATATCCGGCACTACTCGGACGTCGATTCCTGCCACTCGCGCCTCCTCGACCATGCCGATCACCAGCTTCTTGTCCGCCGGCACCGAGAAAAAAATCTCATCCACAAACAGCGACCGCGCCAGCGAAAGGCAGTTCCGTACGTCGCCAATCACGTCCGCATCGCCAGACTCAGCCTCGCGCTCGCTCAACGCGACAAAGCCCTTGAATCGGAATCCCAGATGCTGCAGCGACTCAATGTGATTTTTCAGCGCATGCCCCACCCGGCCCGCGCCCACAATCAGCACATTGCGCGTCTCGACCCCCTCACGGAAGCGCCGATAGACCATCATTCGCCGCAAGGCTCGTCGAAGGCAGAGAAGCACCGTCGTAAACAACACCATCAGTGCCACCACCACCCGCGATATCGCCTCGCCATTCGACAGATAAAGTGTGCCGCAGAGAAGCAACCCCGAGGTCAGCGCCGCCTGCACCGTCATTCTCTGCTCATGCAATCCGCTGCGATGTTGAATCGGCCCATACAGCCCGTACGACCGCGTAAAGAAGATCAGGCATACGCCAAACCAGCCAATATAAAAAAACAGAAGGTTAGGGGAGGATTGAATCAGATGAGGTAGAACATGCAGCGTAGAAACATCGGAAGGTGTAGCCACGCGAAATCGCAAGGCTAGCATCGCAGCAACCACCACGGTCAACATATCGACCGTTGCCCAGACAGAACTCGTTATCGAGGGCCTTCGGAACAATCCGGAATCGGCCGCCGACGTGCGCCTTCCGCTTCCTGTATGGTTTGTCCCTGAAACAATGACTTGCTGCAGATAGTCCGGTGTCGCCATAGCGAACGCCTTTCAACTCAATATCACCTAGGCCTAAGAATCGGTAGGATGCCTGAATCAGATCCAGGAACGCCACCGATGCAAAAATAATTCAAATCGCTCCAGATGAACACGACTCGATACACATGGTTTCGTAGAAATCTATTTCTTGTTCACCAGGTCGAAATGCGGGATGTCTTTTTTGGCTACTCCTTGCAGCATACGTCCCAAGGGGAGGCTTGGCAAGAACTCAAAACGTTTCTTTACAGTACCTTATAAAATACTTGTATACCTGTGCTTAGCAGCTTTACATTACGGGGTCCCCGGTTCGACTAGGCAGGCACCACAAGCTCATCCAAAACAAGAAACTCCTGCAGAACCGGGTTATCGCTGCGCTCCATCTCCTCCATCGTTCCAAAAAAGATCGCCTTGCCCGCATTCAGAAACACCACACGATCCGCCAGTTTTTTCGCCAGCCGCATGTCATGCGTCACCACGATGCTCGTCAGATGCAGTTGCTGTTTCAGCCGTTCAATCAGGTTTCCCAGCAGATGCGCCATCAACGGATCCACCATCGTCGTCGGCTCGTCATACAACACCGCCTCCGGCTGTGCCGCCAGCGCCCGCGCAATCGCCACCGACCGTTTCATCCCGGTCGACAGATCCGACGGCAGCAGATTTTCCAT
Organism: Edaphobacter sp.; assembly: GCA_035567955.1. Classification (GTDB taxonomy): domain Bacteria; phylum Acidobacteriota; class Terriglobia; order Terriglobales; family Acidobacteriaceae; genus Edaphobacter. Next base: position 4,277 of record DATMPD010000338.1, on the reverse strand, counting down.
CCCCGCCACCCCCACCATCTCCAGCAGACCCTTCACCACCTGCAGAATCTGATCCTCGGCCATCTCCCCCCGCTCTCGCATCGGAAACGCGACATTCTCGCCCACCGTAATCGAGTCAAACAGCGCTCCGTTCTGGAAGACCATCGTCACCTTCCGCCGGATCTCCTGCAGCTCCCGCTCCGTGTAACCGCAGATATCCTCCCCCGCTACCTTGATCATGCCTTTGTCCGGCTTCAAAAATCCAAGTAGCATCTGCAGCGACACCGACTTGCCCACACCGCTTCGCCCCAGAATGCACAGCGTCTCTCCCGGCAGCACGTAAAAACTCACGTCCTCCAGCACCACAAACCCGCCAAACGACTTGTACACATGTTCAAACGATATATAAGGTCCAGGCTTGTTCTTTATATCGGGAACAGCCTCAGCCGCAGCCTCGTTCTGCTGCGCCGCCTGCTCCATAAACTCGCCGACCTCAGCCGACACATCCTCCGACACGCTCTCAATCAGCGGAGTATCCGCCGACACCTCGAGCTGTTGTTGATCCAATTTATCTTCCGGGTCCGCCATCGCAGCTCCTCATACCATCCATCCGATGCAAACTTAGCCTAACCCATCGACCCCGCTAAGTATCGCTAAGTATCCAGAGCATCAAGATGCTTCTCCGCCTCGGCAAACTCCTCCGGAGTATTCAAATTCGCAAACCAGAGATGTTTCGCCTTTTGCTGCGCCTCGGTTGTCGCCAGCCACGCCTCCTGCGGAGGACCGTATAGATTCTGCGTCGCTGAAAACGTCGACTGATCGTTCCATGGCAAATTGGGGAAGGCTATCCCAAGCCATACACCCTGCTTTGCCGCCAGTTCTTTGCCAGCCCGCTCGAGTATCGGATATAGCTTGAACTCTCCTCGCGCCACTGCACTGGTCACAAAAGGAAGCACGTCCCGGTGAATCATCGCCAGCGTAGGCTGCGGAACGCCATCTACCGTAAACATCGCCAGCCGTGCTCCCCTCTTCTCTCTCACCAGTGTTTGATGGACCCAGTTGTGCAAAAAGGCGGACGGCAAAAAAGGCATATCCACCGGCAGAAACAGGTTCCAGTCAAACACTGAATGAATAAGGGCCGCCTCCATCCCTCCCATCGGCCCGCAGTCAGGATGCAGGTCCGGCACGATCGGAGCATAGGCCGCGAATGCAGGATTGGCGCCCAGCACACGCACATCCATGCACACACGCCGCAACTTCTTTACCGCATGAAGCAAAAGAGGTTTTCCCGCCAACTCAATCAGCGCCTTATCCTGGCCCATGCGCGAGCTTTTGCCACCAGCCAATACGTAGCCGCCAACCTCGGCAGGCACCGGCGCAACCATCAAGCACCCACACCACTCAAAAACCGCACAATCGACTCAATCCCCCGATGAAAGTTCGCCAGATGAAACTTCTCGTTCGGCGCATGAAGGTTATCGTCCGGCAGGCCAAATCCCATCATAACCGTAGGCGTCTTCAGCTCCCGCACAAAGTCCCCCACAATCGGAATCGACCCACCACCCCGCACAAACACCGTCTCCTTCCCGAACACCTCCCGCATCGCCCCGGTCGCCGCCTTTACGTATTCGTTATCCGTGCTCACCACAATCGGGTCACCCGAATGAATCAACCGCACCTCCAGCACAATTCCCTTCGGTGTCAGCGACTCGACATAAGCCTTGTACTTCGCAAAACTCTCCGCCGGCGTCATGTCTGGCACCAGCCGCATACTCACCTTCGCCACTGCCTTCGCGGGAATCACCGTCTTCGCTCCCGCCCCAATAAACCCGCCAGGCATCCCATGCACATCCAGTGTCGGCCGCGCCCAGGTCCGCTCCAGCACGCTCAATTCCGGCTCCCCGGTTAGCGACACACTCCCAACTTCAGTCTCGCGATAATGCTCTTCATCAAACGGCAACGCCTTCCAAGCCTTCAACTCCGCATCCGTCGGCTTCTCGACCTTGTCATAAAACCCAGGAATTAAAATCTTCCCATTCTCATCCTTCAACTTCGCAATCACCTGCGCCAGCGCCACAAAAGGATTCGGTGCTGCTCCTCCATACATTCCCGAATGCAGATCTGTCCGTGCCCCACGCGCTTCAATCTCCGTATAGATCATTCCCCGCAACCCCACACAAAGCGTCGGCAACTCCGGCGCAAACATCTCCGTATCCGAAACCAGCGCCACATCGGCCTTCAACTGCTCCCCATGCGTCCTCACAAAACTCGCGATTCCCTCGCCCCCCACCTCCTCCTCCCCCTCAACAATCACCCGCACATTCACCGGCAGCTTCCCGCCACCCGTCGCCATCATCGACTCCAGCGCCTTCACATGCATCCACATCTGCCCCTTGTCATCGACAGCCCCCCGCGCATACAAATTCCCATCCCGCTCCGTAGGCTCAAACGGTGGGGACTTCCACTCATCCAGAGGCTCCGCCGGCTGCACATCGTAGTGCCCATAGCAAAGCACCGTAGGTTTCGCCTTCCCATCAGCCCCAGCCTCCGCATGCAGCCAGTCCGCATACACCAGCGGGTGCCCGCCCGGACGCTTCGCCGTCGACGTCTCAATCAACCGCACATTCTCCATCCCAATCCGCTTCAACTCCTCGGCAACAAACTCCGCCGCCCGCCGCACATCCACCGCACGCTCCGGATCCGTTGATATCGAAGGAATCCGCAGCAACGCCTTCAGCTCATCAACAAACCGCCCCTTATTCTCCTGCGCAAACCCAACCGCTGCCATCACCTTCGTCGTCACTGATCCACTCTCCCCAAAAACATTCTTCCCGCAGACGAATATCTCTGCCAAGGCGAAAACACAAGTATAGGCAACATCCGCCTGATCTGTTCCAATCCGCGGTCGCATCTCACTCCGCAAAAGGCGTAAACTTCCTTCCGCAAAGGAGCGTCCGAACATGACAACCTCTCATCAAGACGGCACCATGATCGACAGAATGGCGCAGTTCGACCTTCTCAAGGAGATCGCCGACTCCGAGCAGAAAAAGCCCTGGCAATCCGGCCACAACGCCCGAACCCTCTTCAAGAAACACGACTTCAGAATTGTCCTCATTACCATGGAAGACGCCGCCCGCATGAAGCAGCACCACGCCGACGGCACCATCTCCATCCAGGTACTCAAGGGTCAGATCCGCGTCACTATCCAGGGCAAGCCGCACGACCTGCACGTCGGCCACCTCTTCACCCTCGCCGCCTCCGTCCGTCACGACGTGGAATCAATTGGCGAATCCGCGTTCCTGCTCACCATCTCCTGGCCCAGCGCCGAAGAGCTCGCCGCAATGAAACACAGAGGCTACGGAAGCTAGGACCACATTCAAGAAGTAGGAACAACCCTTTCCGCGGCAACAGGCTCGCCCGCCAGAAACTTCGCAATATTCTCGTTCAAAAACTTCGCATCCGCCGGATCAGCCGCCGCACCCGCCGGATGCCCCCAAAGCGAAGGAATCGGCAGCAACGACACCGTATGCATGAACTGCGCCTCATACCGCGCATCGCCAACTGGAAAATACTGATCCGTCATCGAAGGCATATACAAGAACGGCACCTTGATCGATCCCAGCGCCTTCTTCTCATCGCCACCGAACCCCGGCGTCATCCCCACGTCATGCTTCTCCCAGGTCCGCATCTGCAGAATCAAATTATTTGCATCCGCCCCTGGAATAAACCGCGTCCGAAACCGTTCCACCACATCGTTGAACGTAGTCCCCGGCTTCGCATTCGTCCGCCACAACTCATCCCGCCACCACTGCGGAGAATATAGCCAGGCGGCCCAAACCATCCCAAACGCATTGATCCCCGCCTGCGGCTCCTCCGTATAATCGCCTCCTTTGAACTTCTCATCCGCCGTGATCGCCGCGATCTCCCCCTCCAGCCGCACAATCCCATGCCCATACGTCTTCGCAGTCCCCGAAGTCGCCACCGCCCGATCCATAAAATCCGGATAGCTCACCGCCCACTGAAACGCCTGCTGCGCCCCCATCGAAAACCCGATCACGGCCTTCAGATGAGTCACCTTCAGATCTTCCGTCAGCAGCCGATGCACCGCCTCCACATTGTCGCGAATCGTCATCACCGGAAAACGCGGCCCATGAAACGGTTCCGGCGTATTACTCGGCGAAGACGAGCTCCCATTCCCAAACAACTCCGTCGTCACCAGAAAAAGCTTCTCCGGATCGAGCGCCTTCCCCGGCCCCATCAACCACTCATACCCAGTCAACTTCGCCATGTAGTGGGAA
>DATMPD010000337.1:0-6568 GCA_035567955.1 Edaphobacter sp. | reverse complement strand
GCGCTGACAAGGTCGAAGATGGCCGCGCGAGCCCTTGCGGTGTTGAGGTCGTTGGCGAGCGCGGCGGTGTAGCGGTGTTCGGCCCTCGCGGTCGCGGCGGCGATGTCGGGGTCGAGGCCTTCGGGGAATCCACCTTTCAACATGCGCTGGTGAAAGGTGCGCAGACGGTCGACGGCGTTGGTGGATTCGGTGAGGCTGTCGAAGGTGAAGTTCATCTGGTTGCGATAGGGCACTGAGATGAGCAGGAAGCGGATGGCCGAGGCGCGATGGCCCTTGAGCAGGAGGTCTCGGAGGGTGTAGAAGTTGCCCTCGGACTTCGACATCTTTTTGCCTTCGACGAGCAGGAAGCGAACGTGCATCCAGTGGCGTGCGAAGGGCTTGCCGGAGGCTGATTCGGACTGGGCGATCTCGTTCTCGTGGTGCGGGAACATGAGGTCTTCGCCGCCGGCGTGGAGGTCGATGTCGTCGCCGAGAAGCTTTGTTGCCATGGCGGAACACTCGATATGCCAGCCGGGGCGGCCGGTGCCGAGGGCGGTTTCCCAGGACTGCTCGCCGGGTTTGGCGGCCTTCCACAGGGCGAAGTCACGAGCGGCGTCCTTCTCGTATTCGTCGACGTCGACGCGGGCACCGTCTTCGATGCCGTCGAAGTCTTTTTTCGAGAGCTTGCCGTACTCGGGGAAACGGGCGATGCGGAAGTACCAGGAGCCGTCCTCAGCCTGGTAGGCGATGTTCTTAGTGGCGAGTTTTTCGATGAGCGCGACCATCTCCGGAATACAGCCGGTGGCGTGGGAGATGTGCTCCGGGTGCTCGATGCTGAGGGCGTCGAGGTCCTCCAGGAAGGCGCGCTCGAATTTGGCGGTGTACTCGGCGATAGGGACTCCGGCGGCGGCGGCGTTGCGGATGATCTTGTCGTCGACGTCAGTGATGTTCATGACGTGGTTGAGCGGGATGCCCTGCTGACGGAGCACGCGGCGAAGGACATCGACCTGAAGGAAGGTGCGGAAGTTTCCGATGTGGCCGTAGTCGTAGACCGTGGGGCCGCAGCAGTACATGCGCAGTGCGGGTGCGCCGACGGGGGCGAGGGTCTCGATCTTGCCGCCCAGAGTGTTGAAGAGTTCGATCGTAGCCACGTGCTCTCTGTTCCTGCCGCAGCCGGCGCGTGGCGCGGTGCAGACTGCTCTCGCTGAGGTTTCCTTGATGATTTTAGCTGATATATGGGGGTTGTTTGTCAGACTCTGGTTTACTGCTGGCCGAGGCGAAGCTGCGGGGTGGCTCCGAGATCTTCGGACGCGAAGTTGTGCGCGAGGAACTTAGGCCATGCGGCGGCCGCGATCATGGCGGCGTTGTCGGTAGACAGGGCCAGCGAGGGAAATGCGATGGGAAGACCGCGGCGGTCGGCTTCGGCCTGAAAGCGGCGGCGGAGTTCGCTGTTGGCGGCGACTCCGCCGGAGACGACGATGCTGTGCGCGCCGAGAGCTTCGGATGCAGCGAAGGTCTGGCGCTGGAGGTTGCCAACTACGGCGTATTGGAAGGAGGCGACGAGATCGAGGGTCTGCTGATCACAGAGTTTTGCTATGGCGGGGGATTTCGGCGTGATGGTGGGATCGGCGGAGATTGCGGCGCGACGGGCTTCTATGGCCGCGCGGAGATGGTGGGTTTCGACGTAACGGAGGACGGCGGTTTTGATGCCGCTGAAGGAGAAGTCGAAGTGCGGGCCTTCGCTGCGGGGTGGGGCTTTTTTGTTTGTCGGGACGCTGCCATCGCGATGGACGCGTGGTTTGATTTCGCTGAAGGTGAAGGGGACGGCGCGGGGGTTGCCGTGAGGGGCGAGGGCGTCGATCCAGGGGCCTCCGGGGTAGCCGAGGCCGAGGAGCTTGGCGACCTTGTCGTAGGCTTCGCCGGCGGCGTCGTCGACGGTGCGGCCTACGTTGCGGTAGGTCCAGGTGCTTTCGCTTCCCTGCTGCTTTGCCAGATCCAGTTGGTGCTTTGCCAGATACAGATGGGTGTGGCCTCCGGAAACGACCAGTGCGAGGATGGGGAGTTGCATCGGGGCTTCGCTGCGCTCGCGTGCTTCCATGAGGACGGCGTGGATGTGGCCTTCGAGGTGGTTGACGGCGATCAGCGGCTTGTCGAGGCCGAAGGTGAGGGCTTTGGCGTAGGTGATGCCGACCAGCAGTGCGCCTGCGAGGCCGGGGCCTTCGGTGACGGCGACGGCGTCGAGGTCGGCGAAGGTGATGGGATGGCCGGCCGCAGCACTGGCGCGGGACATGGCTTCGCGAACGACGGGAACGATGTTGCGGAGGTGCTCGCGAGAGGCGAGTTCGGGGACGACGCCGCCGTAGTTGGCGTGGAGCGACATCTGCGAGGCGACGACGTTGGAGAGGGCGGTGGTGCCGGCGCTGACGACGGCCGCGGCGGTCTCGTCGCAGGAGCTTTCGATGCCGAGGATCAGGCCGGTCTGTCGCTCAGTTCGCATCTCTCTATACTAGCGAGGATACGAAGCTGATGAGGATTACGGATGAACCCAATACCTTTCTACTCAATTGGATTGCTTTTTTGCTGTGGCTTGTTTTTTGTAGCGAGATATTCGCTCGCACATTCGGAAAGGGTAGCGAGCATCTTCGCTTGGGCACCTATTCGGTGGACAAATGCTTTCATTCGCTTTGGCGCACGCTTCTTCCTTGTAATGAGCATTGTCGGCATCATTTTCTATATTTCTCTAGCCATACTTGCCGTGATGGGGAAGCATGTTTAGTTCAGAAAAAAGCGGAGCAGCATTTCGCATCGTAAAGACGCTGCGTGTAGCTGGGCATCAAGCCTACTTCGCGGGTGGATGTGTGCGCGATATGCTGCTGGGGGTTGAGCCGAAGGACTTCGATGTGGCAACGAGCGCGACGCCGGATGTTGTGATGGGGATGTTTCAGAAGACCTACTCGGTAGGGGCGCACTTTGGGGTGGTGCTGGTTTGTACTCCTGGTGGCGACGGCGCCGAGATTGCTACCGAAGTGGCGACGTTTCGTAATGATGGAGCTTACAGCGATGGGCGCAGGCCCGATGCGGTGAGGTTCTCGAGCGATCCACGGGAGGATGTACTGCGGCGGGACTTCACGATCAATGGGATGCTGCTCGATCCGGTGGTCTTCGAAGAGACGGGAAACGCCGCGAATGCCGTGCTCGATTTAGTGGGAGGGCGGGAGGACTTGAAGGCACGAGTGCTACGCGCGATCGGGGAGCCGGCGCTGCGGTTTGCTGAGGACAAGTTGCGAATGCTGCGCGGAGTGCGGTTTGCGGCACGGCTGGGGCTTGAGATCGAGCCGCGAACGATGGCGGCGATTCGTGCTGCAGCTCCGGAGATCGGGCAGGTGAGTTGCGAGCGGATTCGCGATGAGCTGACTCTGATGTTGACGGAGGGACACGCGCGGCGGGCGTTTGAGCTGCTCGACGAGACGGGATTGCTGGCCTTCGTGCTCCCCGAGGCAGTGAGGATGCATGGCGTGGAGCAGCCGCCGCAGTTTCACCCTGAGGGGGATGTTTGGGTGCATACGATGCTGCTGCTGGAGAAACTGGGACCGGCAGTTTCGCCGACGCTGGCCTGGGGCGCTCTGCTGCACGATATCGGCAAGCCGGCGACGTTTCGGCCGCCTGATCCGAAGAAGCCCGGCGACCGCATTCGCTTTGACGGGCATGTGGAGGTGGGGGTTCGCATGACGGAGGAGATTCTGGGGCGGCTGCGGTTTTCGAATGAGGATACCGAGCAGATCGTTGCGCTGGTGAAGAACCATATGCGCTTCGGCGATATCTTGCAGATGCGCGAATCGACGCTGAAACGGTTTTTGCGGTTGCCGAAGTTTGATGAGCATCTGGCGTTGCATTGGATGGACGCGAGCTCGGCGCATGGCGATCTGCGGTTGTACGAGTTCGCGAAGGAGCGGTACGGGGCGACGCCGGTCGAGATGATGAAGCCAAAGCTTCTGGTGACCGGCAGCGATTTAATCGCAGCGGGCTACCGGCCGGGGCCGGAGTTCAAGGCGATGCTCGAGGCTGCGGAGGACGCGCAGCTCGAGGGCCGAGCGGCGACGACGGAGGACGGGCTGGCGGTCGTGAGAGAGCGATTTGGCGCGCCTATCGCCTCATGACTGGGCGTACTGGAGGATTGTGTTGCGGTGCGTCTTTGCCGCCGACGTCTGCGTCTTAACTGGAGCGCCCAACGGATGCGTGATACACGCGCGGACGCGGAGCGAGAGCCAGGGCGGAAGCCAGATGCACGGGCCGCGCATCTAACGGTTGATGACGGATAACACGCACGATGTTGTCGTAGTTGGCGCAGGGATGGCGGGGCTGACTGCGGCACGGGTGCTGGCCGAGGCTGGGCTGAAGGTGCTGGTGGTGGAGGCGCAGGACCGCATTGGCGGGCGCATCTGGACGCGGCATGTGGGAGATGAGGCGATCGAGCTGGGGGCAGAGTTCATTCACGGCAGGCCGCCGGAGCTGTGGGCGCTGATCGGTGAGGCCGGGTTGGAGACGTATGAGCGTGATGGGTCGCAGGTCTGCTTCGAGGACGGCGTTTTGCGCGATTGCAGCGGCGCGATGGAGGAGGTCTTCGAACCGCTGGAGAAGCTGGAGGACTTCGCTGGACCGGATATGAGTTTCGCGGAATATCTTGACCGCGAACACACGCCGATGGAGGAGCGCGGCCGAATCATCGGATTTGTCGAAGGCTTCAACGCTGCCGATCATCGCGAGGTGAGCGTCGCCTCGCTGGGCGCACAGCAGAAGGCTGAGGACGCCGACGGAAGCGACCACAGCTACCGGCTGCGCGGCGGTTACGATCAACTACCGCGCTACCTCTCCGAGAGGATCACCGAGTTCGGTGGCAAGGTGCTGACAGGAACGCCGGTGAAGGAGATTCTGTGGGAGGAGGGCCAGGTAGAGGTCGTCTCGGATCTCTGGAACTTTCGTGCGCCGCATGCGATTGTTACCCTGCCACTCGCGGTGCTGCAGCGTGACAAGGTGAAGATCGAGCCGCGGCCACAGCAGATTCTGGAGGCGGCCGAAGGGCTGCGGATGGGACAGGTCCGGCGTTTCACGTTGCTGTTTGCGGAGAGGTTCTGGGAGGGCCTGCCGCCGCAACCGGCGTTGAACGAGATGAGTTTTCTCTTTGCGTTTACGGAGATGCCTCCGGTCTGGTGGACCGCGCATCCGGAGACGAGCCACACGATCACGGGGTGGGTGGGCGGGCCGCGCTCGGCTGCTCTGGGTGGAGTGGACGCGAAGACGCTGGGCGACAAAGCCTGTACCACCCTGGGTAGAATCTTCGGTTTACGAAAGCAGAAGATTCAGGCGCTGCTCAAGGGCTGCTATACACACGATTGGCAGCAGGACCGGTTTGCGCTGGGGGCGTACAGCTATGTAGCAACGGGCGGGTTGGATGCTTCGCGGCGGATGACGGAACCTGTCGCCGACACGCTTTTCTTCGCCGGCGAACACACCGACATTACCGGGCATTGGGGAACAGTTCATGCTGCAATGCGTTCGGGGCTGAGGGCTGCGGAACAGGTTCTGTCAGGAGGTTGCCGTGGTAAGGCTGAGGAGTGAGTGGCAGGGGGAGCGGCGGATTTTCGAAGCTGAAAAAACTGCGGCAGGCGCAGGTTTGATGCCGGAGAACGCTCGTTTGGATCCACTTTTTTGTCAACGATTCATCAACGCAAGTTGGGTGTAATGTGGAGAAATAGGGTGTGTGGTGAGGGATCAAGCCCTGCCATATTTCTCTGCACAGGATAAGCAAAATGCCGATCACGAAATCACTGCTGAATACTCCCGCCGATCACTCTCCGAATACACAGCTGACGATCGATGGAATCCAGGTGCCCGGCCATGCGGGCGAGTTGCTGATCGATCTGTTGAACGAACGGACGGCGGCGAAGGCGCAGAAGGCGGTGCCGCAGGTCTGTTATCTCCCGCAGATGGGCCCGATCCAGAGCTGCGATACCTGCATGGTGAAGGTCAACGGCGAACTTGCGCGTGCGTGTGCGACAAGAGTGGTTGCCGGAATGAAGGTTGAGACCGCGGGCGAGGCGGTCGATATCGCCCAGCGCGAGGCGTTCGACCGCATTCTGAAAAACCACATGCTGTACTGCACGGTGTGCGACAACAACAACGGGAACTGCACGATTCACAACACGACAAAAGAGCTGGACATCAAGCATCAGGCGCGGCCTTATACGCCGAAGCCGTATGAGAAGGACATGTCGAATCCGTTCTATCGCTACGATCCGGATCAATGCATCTTGTGCGGGCGCTGCGTGGAGGCGTGCCAGAACGTCCAGGTGAATGAGACGCTGACGATCGATTGGGAGAGTGCTAACCCGCGCGTGCTGTGGGATGGCGGGCAGAAGATTGACGGTTCGAGTTGCGTCTCCTGCGGACATTGCGTCACGGTATGCCCATGCAACGCTCTGATGGAGAAGTCGATGCTCGGAGAGGCGGGCTATCTGACCGACACTCCGGACGCCGCGCTGCACGACATGATCGACGTCGTGAAGGGCGTTGAGCCACCGATCGGCTATGG
>DATMPD010000336.1:0-4338 GCA_035567955.1 Edaphobacter sp. | reverse complement strand
GGCCTGCATCCCATTTTCCCCTACAAATGTATGGGTTGAGAGAAGAGAGTTTATGGCAAATCATGTTTCGTCGTTGAAGCGCGCACGTCAGACGGTTGGAAAGACGGCGGTAAACCGCTCGAACAAGAGCAAGCTGCGTGGAACCCTGCGCCAGTTGCGTGAGGCGATCGCGCAAAATGATCATGCCGCGGCGACGACTCAGTACCGCGAGACCGCGTCGATTCTGGACAAGAGCGTGCAGAAGGGTGTCTTGCATAAGAACACCGCGAACCGCTACAAGAGCCGGTTGAACGCGCGTGTGAAGGCTGTGGCGGCGAAAAAGGCTGCTTAGTTTCTGCAGTTCGGGCGATACTAATTTTCAGGAATTTGACTTTGAGAGAAGGGCTGTCCACGGGAGACTGTGGCCGGCCCGTTTCTATTGGGGTGTATCTTTCGGGCTAGTCGGCGGGCTGGCAGGGCGTTTTTCGTCGGGCAGGCTGTAGAGGGTAGGTGGGGTACGGCGCTGCTGGTCGGGCGGGGCATCACCGGATTGAGTGGCGGAAACTGGAGGGGTAGCGGGCGGCGGGGTGGCGTTCGAGTTGGGGCTTGCTGTCTGGTTCGGAGAGGCGGTTTGACTGGGGTCCGGTGGCGGGGTCGAGGGAGCGGCGGCGGTGGCCGGTTGGGGACCGGGCTGGGTGACGAAGTCGCTGTCTGAGGAGGCGGGCTGGCCGGTCAGGTTGACCGGGAGGTCGTTCTCCGGGGGTGCTATGGAACGAGCCAGCTTGAGATCGGATTCGTCTTTGGTGGTCAGCGGGGGAAGGTTGTAAATCTCGATGGCATCGGCATGGACGACAGCGAGGGCCAGGCCGTTGGGGGATAAGGCGAAGTTCTGACCGGCGCGTTGGACCGGAGAGCAGTCAGCGCGGAGAAGTTGCTTGCCGGTACCGGTCTGGTAGACGACGACGGTCTGGGCAGTGACCTCATCGAGGCTGACGGGCTGGTCGGCGACGGCCGAACCGTGCAGCATGATGCGGCTGAGGGCGAAGCGGCCGCCGGCAGGAGCATAAGCGATGGAGGGTGCGATGAAGTCACCGAAGAGTCCCTGCTCCCACATCTCTTCGCCACGCATATTAAAGCCGCCAAGCTGCTGCCTGGTCTGGCCGTTTCGGCAACCGAAGGCAATGAACTCGCTGTGGCTGACGAAGAGCGGGGTTGGACGACAGGAAGAGTCGAAGGGGGAGAGCTCATCTTTCTTGCCGGCGTACGAGTGGAAGTCGAACGCCCAGTGCTGATGCCCCTGGTCGACAACCGCGAGATAGCCTGCGGTGGTGGCGGGGACGTCGCCGGCTCTGGGGGTTTGGATGGCGCCTGCGGGGAGGGCCTGGACCGGGCCACCGTCGTCGCCTGAATGAATACGGTAGAAGTTGATCTGTACGGGGTCTCGTTCTGTCAGCTGAGGCGGGGCTGGGGTGGGACCAAAGATTGGGGTCTTGGGCTTGGGGGTGGGCGGGTTGCGCTTGACGGTTTCGATGATGAGAAGGTCTGCATCGGGAGAGAGGATGAGAGCTGCGAGGCGACGCTGGGCTGAGACGAGGAAGGGTTGTTGGGCGAAGGGCTCGCGGGTGCCTAAGTTGGCGAGTGGGGCGAAGGTGGTGAGGGTATCGCGGACGCGGAGGAGGAAGTGGCCGTGGCCGAGGTTCCAGAGGTATTGGGCGTGGTCGTGCAGGTGCCAGGTGGTGCGGGCGAGGGTGTGGCCGGTGGGAAGTTCGACGAGAAATGCTTCGACGACGCGGTCCTGATCGTCTTCAGGTTCGTCAGGCAGGCGCGGTATGAGGCGGTGAACGACGAAGGTGAGGAGAAGATGCTTGTCATCAATGTAGTGCAGCGTGAGCATAGAGCTGCCATTGAGCAGGAACTGGGAGGAGAGAGGCTGGAAACCGTAGTTTTCGAGCGGGATGCGAAGCGGAGGTTCGGGCTTTGCGGCGAAGACGGGGACCGCAAGAAGAAGGCAGACCAGGCCGGAGCGGAGAAGGCGATGCAGTGTCGGAATGGGGGCATGGGGAACCGGCATGGCACGAGGCGCGTATCCCTACACTATCGACAGCGCGTAGGAGTAATGTTTCACAGACGCAGGAGCGGCGGCAACGTGTGCAAATGTGACCGCCGCTATGGTGTGCGGACTGGGCCGGTGATACAAAGGCTGGATACTGTGATTTCGGCAGGAAGCAGATTCCCCGTTCGGCTTCGCTCAGGGCAGGCTCTTCGGGAATAACAACAAGAAAAAGCGAAGGCCAAGCAAAAAGTGAGGGAGACGCAATGTTGAACGCATGGAAGTTAGCGATGTCAGACAAGTCAGGATACCGTACTGGAGTACTGCTGGCGGTTGCCCTGGTTGCAGGCGGGGCCTGGAGCGCGGGAGTTGCGCAGGAGGCGAAGACGGCGACGGACGGCGGGAAGCCGCACGAGGTCTATAAGCCAATTCCGGGGTTCGATACTACCTCGATCGATACGACGGTGGACCCGTGCAATGACTTTTACAAGTTTGCCTGCGGAAAGTTTGCGGCGAACCATCCTATTCCGGCGGACCAGTCTGGAGTGGATCAGTTTTACGCCCTCTACAACGTGAACACGCAGGCGCTAAATGGAATCCTGACCAAAGCCGCGGCGGGCGGTGCAGGACGGTCGCCTGATGAGCAGAAGATCGGCGACTACTTCAAGGCATGCATGGATACGGACGCGATCGATGCGAAGGGGCTGGCTCCGGTGGAGCCGCTGCTGAAGGAGATCGATGCGGTGACGAACAGGGACCAGTTGCCGGCATTGATTGGCAAGCTGCAGCGGATTGGCGTGAATGTGTTCTGGGGCTATGGCGAGCAGCAGGACTTCAAGGATGCCACCAAGCAGATTGCGGTGGTGATCCAAGGCGGGCTGGGGATGCCGGAGAAGGATTATTACCTGCGCACCGGAGCCAAGGACGAGACGCTGCGACAGCAGTATGTCGCGCACGTGGCGAAGATGCTGGAGCTGGCGGGAAGCTCTCCGGAGCAGGCGGCCAAGGACGCGAAGAATATTATGGCGTTCGAGACCGCGCTGGCTAAGGCTTCGATGGGTGTGGTTGATCTGAGAGAACCGGAAAAAACTTATCATATGCAGCCGATCGCGACGTTTGAGGCGACAATACCGGGAGTGGATTTCGGATCGTTTCAGGACGCGATCCACTCGCCACGGGTGAGCGAGTTGAACAATGCAACGCCGGAGTTCCTGCCTGCCATGATGAAGGCGGCGCATGCTGCGGACCTGGAGACTCTGAAGGCATATATGAAGTATGAGGTGCTGACGAAGTCGGCGGGCCGGCTGCCGAAGAAGTTTGACGCTGAGAACTTCGACTTCTACGGACGCAAGCTGAATGGACAGCCGGAGCAGGCGGCGCGCTGGAAGCGATGCTCGAACTCAGTGAACGGCGCGCTGGGCGAGGCGCTGGGCAAGGTATACGTGGAGCAGTATTTCCCGGCCACCAGCAAGGCGAAGATGGTGCAGATGGTGAGCGATATCGAAGCGGCGATGGGCCGCGATATTGACCAGCTGGACTGGATGTCTCCAACGACGAAGGCGCGGGCGAAAGAGAAGCTGCACCTGGTGGCTAACAAGATCGGGTATCCGGATAAATTCCGCGACTATTCGAAGCTGGAGATCAAGCCCGACGACGCGCTGGGAAACCAGGAACGGGCGGAGGCGTTTGAGAATGACCGGCAGCTTGCGAAGATTGGCCAGCCTGTAGACCACAACGAGTGGAGCATGAGTCCTCCGACGGTGAACGCTTACTACGACCCGAGCCTGAACGACATCAACTTCCCTGCCGGGATTCTGCAGCCTTCGTTCTATGATCCTTCGCAGGATGATGCGGTGAACTACGGGCACATCGGCGCAGTGATTGGACATGAGCTGACGCATGGGTTCGACGATGAGGGCAAGAAGTTCGACGGCAAGGGCAACCTTGACGACTGGTGGACTCCCGACGATACGAAGAAGTTCGAGTCGCGGACGGGCTGCATTGTGAATGAGTACGGCAACTTTGTTGCGGTTGACGACGTGAAGGTAAACGGCAAGCTGACGCTGGGCGAGAACACTGCCGATAATGGCGGCTTGTTGCTGGCTTATATGGCCTATCTGGACCGCGCGAAGAAAGAAGGCGTGGATCTCGCGGCGAAGAAGGATGGGTACACGGCGCCTCAGCGGTTTTATATCGGGTTTGCGCAGAACTACTGCGAGAACTCAAGGCCGGAGCAGGTGAGGAACCAGGTGCTGACGGATCCGCATTCTCCGGACCACTTCCGGGCGAATGGCGCGATTGTGAACCAG
>DATMPD010000335.1:0-10897 GCA_035567955.1 Edaphobacter sp. | reverse complement strand
GAACCTTTTGTTCGATTCCGAGAATATTCTGCACATGGTGACCGAGCTCGTGTGCGACAACGTAAGCCTGGGCGAAGTCCGCACTGCTGCCGCCCAGGCGCCGGAGTTCATCCCAGAAGCTAAGGTCGATGTAGACCGTCTCGTCGGAAGGACAATAGAACGGGCCAGTCTGGGACTGTGCGGTACCGCAGGCGGATTGGGTGTAGTCGCGAAAGAGCACAAGCTTTGCGTGGCGATAGTCTTTTCCGGTCTGCTCCGGCAAAAGTGTTTCCCATGTCTTCTGCACATCATTGAGCGTCCAGGAGACAAGGTGCGCGGAGCGGTCTTCGGCGGGCGATGGGCGTCCGTCAGTGCTCTGCGCTCTTTGCGAGGAGACCGCCCCGCCTCCCGACAGATAACTGCCGATGTAATTGCGCCCAGTCACCAGACTGATGATGACGAGTATGACGAAGCCGACGATGCCGAGGCCCCCGCCTCCGAAGCCGCCTCCGCCGCCGGAAGAGCCTCGTCTGTCTTCGATATCACTGCTCATTTCACCGGGCGTCCAGTCCATGCTTCACTCCAGTCGTTAGATTTCTATTTTACAAATAGGGAGGCACCGGCCTTCAGATGCGCATTTCGTCATCGTGAGTTATCCGCGACGGTGTGCTACTCTCCGGAAACCGATGCCGAAACTTCAGTCTGAACTCCCACGCGTTCTGAACGCATCTCACGCGACTTCTATTGTGGTAGGCATCATCATCGGCAGCGGCATCTTTCTAGTTCCCAGGGAGATGATGGCTGCGGTGGGCTCATCGCGCGCGGTCTATGCGGTGTGGATTGTTGGCGGGCTTCTTTCGCTCTTCGGCGCGATGACCTATGCGGAGATCGCTGCGGCGCGACCACGGTACGGTGGCGAGTACGCTTTTCTGCGCGAGGCCTATGGCGATCTTGCCGGCTTCCTCTATATGTGGACGCAGATTACAGTCGCCAAACCGGCTTCGCTGGCGACGATCGCAGCCGGGCTGGCTCGGGTTCTGGGAACCTTCGCGATTTTTAGTTCCTTTGCCCGGCCGGCCTTCGCGCATCTGGTGTGGGGGCAGATCTTTGCCATCGCGATGACGTGGCTGATTGCATGTCTGAATATCATCGGGACCAGGAAATCAGCCAATGTGCAGCTTCTGCTGACATGGCTTAAGGGCTTGCTTATCCTTGTGATTGCAGGCTTCTGCTTTGGAGCGGCTGGCCATCATGGGTCATGGCACAACTTCGCCACTGAGTTCGGGGGTGCGCGAGGAGGCTTCTCGGGCTTCATGATCGCGCTGGTCGCCGCACTGTGGGCCTATGACGGGTGGAGCGACGTTGTGACCATGGCGGGCGAGGTGGAGCGGCCGCAGCGTAGCATGCCACTGGCGCTTGTGGGTGGCGTTGCAATCGTCGGCGCGCTCTACATGCTGACCAATGCGGCGATTCAATATGTTCTGCCCGCAGCCGCAATCGCGGCTGCTGACCGGCCGGCGGCCGATGCAATGCGAATCGTCGCCGGGCAGTGGGGAGCGACTCTGGTCTCGATCGGAATGGCGGTCAGCATCTGCGCCACGTTCGTCGGATCGTCTCTTTCGGGAGCGCGAGTGCCGTTCGCAGCCGCTCGCGATGGCCTTTTCTTCAAACAGCTGGCGTATGTCAATTTACGGTTTAAAACCCCTTCCAACGCGCTTATTCTCCAGGCTGTCCTGAGCACTCTTTTGCTGCTCGCGATCGGAAGATTTCAGGCGCTCTTCTCTCTTGCCATCTTCGGCGAGTGGCTCTTCTACGCGCTCACCGCGAGCACCATCTTTGTCTTCCGTCACCGCGAGCCGGGTGCGGCGCGACCCTACAGCATCTGGGGTTACCCTGTGCTGCCGGCTCTGTTTATTGTTGCCGCGGCGGTTCTCCTGGTGTTTTCGTTTGCGGATCAGCCGAGAAATTCATTGATTGGAACAGCCATCATTCTGCTCGGCATTCCTGTGCACTATCTGCTGCATAGAAGGTCGGCCTCCTGAACCCGGCGGTTCACAGAGCAGATGATTGCAGTGGTTCGCCAACCCGCGAATAGGGCTGCTCCTGCCATTGGCGAGCCTGTGCGATGGAGATAAAGTGCAGGATCAAAAACAGCGGCACGGCGAAGGTCGGGATCAAGCTCATTGGAAGCACCGTCATGGCGCTGGTCGCGATTCCGTGCGGGTTGATGAACCGTGCAGCCACGCCCATGCCGACTGCATTGACCAGATCCGCAATTCCAAGCAGTTGCCAGAAGATGAAACTCTTCCGGTGAAGCGGATTGGCTAGTTTCAATGCGACAAGCGGCGCGGTGGCTCCTATGGCGATGTCTCCCCAGCCTGCAGGCAGCGCAAACTGACCCGGCAAGATCTTGTAGGCATACAGCACGAGGAACACAAAGCCGGCAATCCTCCAGGCCTGCACAATGGTCAAGATGCGCGGATCCAAAGACAGCAGAAACTGCCGAAATGGCTGCGAGGTTACAGACCATATCGCGAAGATACCGATAGGGATCAGCACCGAGAGTCCTAGTGGAAGCGGCGGTTGATTCGGTTCAGTCGCGAAGATGTGCAGGGCCGAGGCGGTAAGAGAGAAGAGGAACCAAACGAAGATCAGACTAGTCGTGAGCTTTGCATACTTTGCGTTCGTCATAATCATTCTCCTTTGTCGATGAGTGCGTTCGTTACGTTTTGAGTCAACTTCATGAGGTCGTCCGAGAGTTCCTTTCCAAGCTGGCGTTGCAATTGGGTTTGCGCCTTTTCCCAGTGGGGCAATGCCTGTTTAAACTGGGTCTCGCCGGCTTTGGATAGTCGCATGCGCCACTCCCTGCGGTCGTCGCCACGCCGCTTCGCTATCCAGCCATGGCGGCCCATAATGTTGAGGGTTCGGGTAAGAGTGGTGCTATCCATCGCCAGAATCTCTCCGAGTTGCCCCTGCGTAACTTCCCCTGCGAGGGAAAGTGTTTGCAGAACGGTGAACTGGGTACCCCGTAGTCCGGCAGGACGCAGAGCCTCTTCATAAAGCTGGGTGAGCGCTCTGGATGCCCGGCGAAAACTTGCACACATGCAAGGGAGCGATGGGATGGGGGACTTCGTCATGCTCCATTAGATGTATATGCATATAATGGATTCAAAATTAATTGACAGCTCGGGAAGGTCAAAGACTACGAATAGAATTTAGCTTCGATTCTGAATGACCCGCTCGTACACCCTCACATACTCGGCTGCGGGTTTGTCCCAGGAAAAGTCGTGTTTCATGGCGCGCTTCATCATCTCCGCCCACTCTGCCTTATTGCGGAAGGTATTCAGCGCGCGGTGTATCGCATCCAGCAACGCCCACGGACTATAGCCCCAGAACTTGAAGCCATCCCCGCCGCCGTTGGGCTGTTCGTCGATGGTGTCGTCGAGACCACCGGTGGCGCGAACCACGGGGATGGTGCCGTACTTCAGGCTGTAGATCTGATTCAGGCCGCCGGGCTCGTAGCGTGAAGGCATCAAGAAGATGTCGGCGCCGGCTTCGATCTTGTGCGCCATCACGTTATCGAACTTCACCTGGACCCTCACCTTCCCGGGGTGACGGCTGGCCATCTCTGCCAAAAGGCGCTCGTAGTACTCTTCGCCGTTGCCGAGAATCGTCAACACCATGTCTTCTTCCACCAGCTTGTCCATGATCTCGACGATGAAGTCGAAGCCCTTTTGCGTCGCGAAGCGCGAGACGATGCCGATCACAGCCGTTTCGTCGCTGACGTTTTCAAATCCGAAGGCATGCAGCAGGTCACGGCGGCATTCTTTCTTACCTGCAAGATTTTCTGCGGAGTAGTGCGCTGCGATATGGGGATCGGTCGCCGGGTTCCATTCCTCGTAGTCGACGCCATTGAGGATGCCGAAGAGATCGCCGCTGCGCTTCCGCAAAACACCCTCGAGGCCGTTGCCAAACTCCGGCGTCTGAATCTCCTCGGCGTACTTGCGGCTGACGGTGGTTATGGCATCCGCGTACACAATGCCGCCCTTCAAAAAATTCATCGTGTCGTAGTGCTCGAGCTTGTCGAAGGTGAACATGTCCCAGGGCAACAGCAGTTTTTCCATCGTCTGCGGCGGAAACCAGCCTTGATAGCCAGCGTTGTGGATCGTCAACACAGCGGGAACATGGCGAAAGACGGGGTCGAAAAAATAAGTTGAGCGCAACAGGACGGCAAGCATCGCCGTCTGCCAATCGTGCACATGGAAGACGTCAGGAATCTCGATGATCTTAGAAGCCTCGATAACCGCACGGCTCAGCAGGCCGAAACGTTCGGCGTTGTCCGGGTACTCGCCGGAGGGCGTGCCGTAGAAGCTTTCCCGGTCGAATAATTCGGGGCAGTCGACGAAGTACGTCTGCACTCCTGCATTCAGGCCACCGTTGAGGATGCGGACGAAGCGGTTGTATGACGGGAACGGAATGGTCACGCTCTGCAGAACGACTGGAGGGTTCGGCACGGCCTTGGCGACCTGGCGGTAGTACGGAATAAATACGCTGACCTTGTGGCCGAGTTTGGCCAGAGTACGCGGGAGTGCGCTCACTACATCTCCGAGGCCGCCCGTCTTGGCCCAGGGAGCACACTCCGATGCTGCAAATACGATATGCATTCTGTCGTCCTTATTCTTTTCAATCAAACCGTTAGTCTATAAGAGGTGAGTTACACACCGTTGGATGCAGATGAAGCGCAAGCCAAAATTCGGCCAGAACTTTCTTGTGGATGATGCTGCCCGCCATGCCATCGTCGACGCCCTTGGCGATATTAGCAAGCGGACCGTGATCGAGATCGGACCGGGCCGGGGTGCAATCACCGAGATACTCGCGGGGCGCTGTCGCAGGCTGATTGCGCTGGAGCTCGACCGGGCGCTGGCGGCCGAACTGACCTTCCGATTTCGCGATCAGCCGCAGGTACAGATTGTTGAAGGCGACGTTCTCCAAGCCGACTTTCGAGCGCTTGTGCCCGATGGCGAGACCGCTGACGTCGTCGGGAACCTGCCGTACTACATCACCTCGGATATTCTGCTGCAGCTCTTTGCCGCGGGTAGTGCAGGATGGATTACCCGTGCCGTTCTCATGATGCAGCGCGAGGTGGCCGACCGCGTGTCTGCTGCTCCAGGCGTCCGCGATTACGGTCTGCTCTCGGCGACCGCGCAGATGAATGCACAGGTCGACAACCTCTTCACGCTGCCACCCTCGGCATTCTCGCCGCCTCCGGACGTCTACTCTACCGTGCTGCGGTTGCAGTTTGCGCCACGGTTTGCCGAGTTCGGCGTGGATGCTGCCGGATTCAACAACTTTCTGAGGCGATGCTTTGCGCAAAAGCGAAAGACGCTGCAGAACAATCTGCGCGCCGCCGGATATTCTGTCGAAGAACTCTCCGCGGCTTGGCCAGCCGGCATTCCTGCTCAGGCCCGCGCCGAATCGCTGGCGTTGGAGCCGATGGCAGAGTTGTACCGTTCCCTGCCGAGAACGGGCGCTCTTGCCTCCACTGCTACGACGGCTCCGTAAATACAACCACGCGAACACTGGTCGTTGCTGCCAGCTATCTCTTCGGAGAGGCGGATGCGGGAGCGGCTGGAACCGAATGAGGAGCTGGCGGCATTGGCCGAGAAGCCGGCGGCGGAGACGGTGGAGAAGGTGGAGGCGATGGACGAGGTGTATACGCAGGTTGATACGAACGTGACGCGGGGTGTTCGCCTTGTGTCTGTGCTGGATAGGGTGAGCGCTGTGCCGGATAACCCATGCTCTGCGGCGGTGGCGGCGGCCGCATCTGTCTCGCTGGCGGTTCGGTTCCATTGACCGCGACAGGCGGGGGCGCCGACCTGTACACCCCCGAGCGCGAGTCGCTTCGAATTGTCGCAGCAGGAACCCTACCGACCACGCCCAATACCGGCTGCCGGCTCACGTGATCGACAGCGAAGTCACTTCGCAAGGCAGCACCAACCACGGGGCGGTCCTTCGATGTGCTTGCATTGCCGATTGGCCGGAAAGGGTCCGCAAGAGCACCGGCGATCATACGAGGCTCATGCGAGGGAGGCAGCCACGTCCCCGGCTCCCGGGGCGCACGGCCGACTGGAATGGGATGAAGCATGCCGATCTCATGACCGGGCCGGGTGGGAGCATGATAATTCTGTGGCGGACGGACGATGTTGACGGCAAACACTCCGCCAGGGCCCCTTCCGAAGCCCCATCCCGCGTGCCCGCAGCCCACCGGCGACCAGCCCCAACCGAAGCTGTTCCAGTACGACCAGCAGCCACAGTGAAACGGCGTCCAGCCCCAGGTATAGCCCGACGCCCAGACATATCCGGCGCCAGGATAGGCGACCCAGCTGCCATACCCATAGGGGTCGAAGTCAGCGTCCTCTGCAATCGTGGGCTGCCACACCTGGCCTTGACCGGGAACGTGGTACCAGCTTCCGTTGGCGTCCAGATCGGACCACCCGTAGCCCTGATCTCCCGCATAACTGTCGCGGGCCGTCGTCCGGTTCAGGGCTGCGTCAGCTGCAGCCTGATCGCGCGCCCGGTTCCACTCGTCCCAGGAATCCTGTTCAACGTTCTGGGACACGGAATACTGGCTGCTATCGGAGGCGTCGCCCGTCAGCGATTCGCCGGCGCGCACATCTTTCTTGTAGCCGTCTGCCTCGGGTGTGCTCGAGTGCTCAACCTGCACCGTGCCATCGAAGACCGAGATCGTCGCGGGCGGTTGATCCAGATTGATGCGGATTGTCGCATTCGCAACCGGGGTGATCAATTCCCCACCCGCGTCAACGACGTAAAGATACTTGGAGGATGCGCGAAGCTCGGCATAAACGAGTCCGTGAAGAACGGTCACCTGCGTATGAAAGTTCTCCGCTGGATCCACACTCAGGGCATTTAATCCCAGAGAGCTGTTGGGCGTCAGTCGCACGACGCTGCCGTCCTCAAACTCTACCTCGGCCTGACCGTCTTCGCCCGTAGTCAGGCGGGCACCTTCGGCCAGCGGCATGTTGATCTGGGCGGGATCGCCTGCGGTGTTGTCCAGATGATCGACCGTGACCTCGCCCTGCAAGAAGCTGAGTCGCGCCGCACGTTGGGTAGGAGCGTCGTCTGCTCGTACCTCGAGCGCCCACCCTGAAGAAAGAAGAAAGAGCAGAGCCAATCCGACAGTAAAACCGGCACTCAAATCCTTACACCACCGATATGACGACGCGAACGCGCACATGAAACCCCCGAGCTCAACGACACTGGATATTAGACGTTCACAATCCGCCGACAGGTTCAGTGATTCTCTGCTGCCACCTGCTCCAGCATCTTCTTCGCGCGCAATCTTACGCGCTGAATCACAGCCGTGTCATCGGCAATCGCAGCCAGCGTCGGCGCGATGGTACCCAACTCCAACGCGCGTCCCGCCTCAGCCTCCTGCGACAACGAGATCATCTCCGCGTCGAGCCCAAGCCGGTCGTACCGATGCAGAAACTCCAGTCTGCGGCCTTCGTCCATCGTGAAGGCAATGGCGAGGAAGGTGTTGGTCAGCGTGTCGACGTTCTTGTTCTCCGAGTAGTTATAGGTGCACGACCCTGAGCCATCCGGGCCTGTGTAGCTCAGTGTCTTTTTGCCTGTGTCGGCTATATTCTTCGCTTTCGATTCGCATTCAATATTGAAGTAATTCGCGGCTCGGGCAGCTTTGAAGATCTTCGCAACGGTCCCCCGAGTCAGGTTGATGGGACGGTCGATGTGCTGGGCGGCCTGACCGCGCATAGATGTTGCCGTGGCAGGCGTCTCCGCCTGGTCGGCCTGATAGCGGCCTGTGCCGTCCTCATGTATCCGCAGCGTAAAGCGCGGAACCGGCAGCCCTGTGCGATCGAATTGAAAACTCGTTTCAGCTTGTTTTGAGGCAGAGGCATCCGGCGCAGGGGCGGCCGTCTGGCCGGCAAACGCGGTAGCGGCGCACACTCCCAACACGCTTCCGAGCACAATGCGGGTAGCAGCCCTCATCGGCGGGCGCCCTGAAGTTCGAGGGTCTGTGCGGTGTGGATGTGGCAGATCGCAATGGCCAGAGCGTCAGCAGCGTCCGGTGAATCGAAGGCGTTCTCGTTCTCCAGCAGACGCCTCACCATGAACTGCACCTGCTCCTTGCCCGCAAGCCCGTAGCCGACTACGGAACTCTTGATCGACAGCGGCGCATATTCAACCACCAGCAGACCACTGGTCGCCGCGGCCAGCATCGCGACGCCCCGAACCTGTCCAAGCTTCAGTGCAGATTTCGCGTTGGCGGAGAAGAAGACCTCTTCGATGGCGACGATCTCCGGCTGATGCAGCGCCATGAGCGCGGTCAGCTCCGCGTAGATCTGGGCGAGCCGCTGTGGCGTCTTGTCTTTCTTGCTGAGCCGGATCGTGCCTGCGGCAAGATGGACCAGGCGCGGCATTCGGGCGTCGCAATCCACCTCCACCACGCCGTAGCCGGTGAACTCTGTTCCGCAGTCGATGCCGAAGACTCGCATGGGCGAAGTTTACTTCATTTCGCTGTGCCTTCGGACTATCAAGATTGAGTCCGGCTGCAGACGGAGAAACGGGTCTATCGAGAAATCCCTTCGAGTGGCGAACTGGCCGTGGCGTACAGCTTACGCTGCATGCGACCCGCGAGAAACGCCTGCCGGCCGGCGAGCACAGCATGCTGCATCGCCTCGGCCATCAGCAGCGGATCTTTCGCGGCGGCAATCGCCGTGTTCATCAACACAGCATCGAAGCCGAGCTCCATCGCGACTGCTGCGTCCGAGGCCGTTCCTACGCCGGCATCGACAATCAGCGGCACTTCGGTGATTAGTTCCCGCAGAATACGCAGGTTTGCCGTGTTCTGGAGGCCGAGCCCACTGCCGATCGGCGCGCCAAGCGGCATCACCGCCGCCGCTCCCGCATCGATAAGGCGCTTCGCGAAGACGATGTCGTCGGAGGTATACGGCAGTACGGTGAAGCCTTCCTTAACCAGCACGCGCGTCGCCTCCAGTGTTGCCTGAATATCCGGATACAACGTCTGCTGGTCGCCGATCACTTCGATCTTCACCCAGTCCGACAAACCGACTTCACGCCCAAGACGAGCTGCACGAATGGCCTCCTCGGCGGTGTAACACCCAGCCGTGTTCGGCAGGAGGAAGTAGCGCCGCGGATCGATGAAGTCCAGCAGCGACTCGCTCGACCGGTCGAGATTGACCCGCCGCACCGCGACCGTGACCATCTCGGCGCCCGAGGCTTCGATGGCGGCCTGCGTCTCCGCACCGTCTTTATATTTGCCCGTGCCAACGATAAGCCGCGATTGAAAGGCTCTTCCAGCGATCACCAAAGGTTTCATGCTTAATATCCTACCCGTTTCGGAGCGGTAATAACGCAAACGGCTCGCGCTCAAAGGAGAGCAGCGAGCCGTCTGGCGGTGAACTGTTGAGATTGACCTGAGGCGTCCATACTTGGACTGGGCCTCGGCGTGGACTTTCTATTTCAAAGACCGCCAGGACTAGAGCTATGGACGCTCTAAGCCTCAGTCACCTCACGTATTGTTGTGCAACTATTACAGTCAATTTTCATAGGCTGGATCATCCTCCTTTCCCGTGTAAAAGCAGATTACTCCCGATTCGAATTGTCGACAAGTGCCTGCGGGACCACTGTGGCCGGTACATCCAGCGCACACAGAATCGGCATCACAACGCAGATTGCGTTTACCTACTGCACAGAAAGGCCACGACCCAATGAAGGCAGCCACGATTATTGGAATACTGCTCATCGTCCTTGGCATTATCGGATTCGCCACCGGCGGAATCTCCTTCACGCACCAGAAAAAAGATGTGGACCTTGGCTCGGTCCAGATCTCCCACAAGACCCAGGACACGCTTCCGATCTCGCCGATTCTGAGCACGATCTCGCTTATAGCCGGCGTTGTTCTGGTTGTAGCTGGAGCAAGAGCAAGGTAGGGAGAGCGGCAATCGTATTCGTCTTCTGTTAACCTTCAGGACTGAAGATTAAAGTTCTCATGACAAGAAATCCCGCCCTGAAGCGGCGTCTCGCGGTCGCCCCTGTGCTCCTGTCCATGGCCTGCGGTTCGGCCATCGCGCAGCAGACCGGGAGGGAACCTGCGCAAAGCAGTCTCCCGGATGCTCCCGCTCCGTCGCTACAGACGGACGCCACAGCGCCGACGATGTTTCCTCACTCCGAGACTTCGCGCTTCTACATTGCCGGACAGGCGAATATCATCTTTCAGGCGGACGGGCCATTTCATTCCCCCTACGAAGGCACTAACAGCTTCATTGGCCGCGGCGAGTATAAGACCTCCCTGCTGGGCACGCTCTTTCTCGGAGCTCAGTTGCGGCGCGATCCAAAGACCGAAACCGACGCGCTCTTCAACCTCGAATCGTCCGGCGGCCGCGGCCTCAGTGAGGCGCTCGGTCTCGCCGGATTCACCAATCTGGACGTGGTCCGCAATCCCAACCTGGGCCCGGTACCGTACGTCGCTCGTGTGCAACTTCACCAGACCATCGGCTTAACGGACAAGTTGATTGAAGGCGCCCGGACACCGTTCTCCCTCGCCACGCAGGTGCCGGAGCGCCGCCTCGAGTTCTTCGTCGGCAAGATGAGCCTGCCCGATTACCTCGACATCAACAGCATCGGCTCCGACAGCCATCAGCAGTTCATGAACTGGACCGTCGACAGCAATGGGGCGTGGGACTACGCCGCCGACACTCGCGGCTACACCTACGCCGCCGTTGCCGAGTACGACGATGCGGTGTGGTCCGCTCGCTACGTGCTTGCGTTGATGCCGACCGTCGCCAACGGCATCGACCTCGACTGGAACCTGCGCCAGGCGAGTGGCCAGAACTGGGAGTTCGAGCTGCGGAAGCCG
>DATMPD010000334.1:0-6398 GCA_035567955.1 Edaphobacter sp. | reverse complement strand
ACATTCTGATTTTGCAGCCCGCTGTTGTGCGAATAGAAGTACCTCGTGCCACGGCGCGCAGGCGCTGTGTAGCGTTCAAAGTTGATCAGCTCCATCAGCCGCCGCTGCATTGTGTCGCGAAGGGGAACCTGCGCCAGATACCTCTGCGTCAGCTCATTCTCCGCATCGATCCACGTCTTCAGCTCGGCGGAATCCACATCCTCCATCCAGCGATACGGATCGCTGACCGTCGTGCCGAAGTAGTCGTCGGTCTGATCGACCGTTCTGGCGGAAGGATAGGCAAGCTCTAACGTCGTTTCAGCAGCATTCGGATTCATGAAGATCATCTTTCAGGGAGGTTGTGACAGGAACTCTGTCCGCTCTTCGGACTATAACGCAGAGTGATTGCGCCAGGTCGCTTCCCCTCGTTGTCATCGCGTCCCCTTTGTTTGTCATTCCGCAGCGCAGCGGAGGAATCTGCTGTTGCCGGCTCTTTCTTCCTGTACAGCTCTAAGCCGCAAAAATATATTTCGAAAAAGTGAAAAATTTTCGACCGCCCAAAAAGTGTCCTCCAAGCACCACGATTTACCACGCAATTCACCACAACTTCACCACGATTTACCATCAAGAAACACCACAAAAAACTCGAAAACCCCCTGCAAAAACGACCCTCCACCACAAAAACATTTTTTTCCTGATTCACAACCCGAAAATCCCTCCGGTTAGACTGGACCCATGCGGCTCCTCCTCTCCATCCTGCTCCTCAACACCGGCATCGCCGTGGCGCAGAACCCTCCCGCAACTCCTCCGGTAAACCCTTCTGGAAATAACGACCAGAGCTATACGCTCAGGACCCAATCGAACATCGTCCTGGTCCCAACCACCGTCCAGACCAAGCACGGAGAGATCATCTACGCGCTGAAACCAGAGCAGTTCGTCGTCGAAGATAACGGAGTTCCGCAAACCATCCACCTAGACGAAGACACGGATTCTCTAGGCCTTTCGCTTGTAGTGGTGGTGCAGTGCGGCCGCTCCGCCGGCTACGAATTCCCCAAGCTGAACGGCCTCGGAACCATGATCGACGGCATCGCCGGCGACGCGCCCCGCGAGGTCGCAATCGTCACCTACGGCTCCGCGCCCCTGCTATTAGGCAAGTTCTCAAGCAGCGTCGACGCCATGGCACATGCGCTCGCCCAACTCGAACCCTGCGACGATCCCGAGGCATCAACGCTCGACGCCGTCGCCTATGCAACGAAGCTGCTGGAGGCGCGGAAGAACCACTACCGCCACGCGATTCTCCTGATCAGCGAGACGCGCGACCACGGCAGCACAGCCAAGCCCGCGGAGGTCATCGCAGCGCTCGGCCGCACGAACACCGTAGTCGATTCCGTTGCGTTTGGGCCAGGAAAGACGGAGGTTTTGAACGATCTGAAGTATGGCGGCGGAAGCGGGCCGATCGGTCTGCTGGTGATGGCGGTGAATGCGCTGAAGAAGAACGCCGCGCATGAACTGGCTGCACTCTCCGGCGGCGAATACATCAACTTCACGACGCAGAAGGGCTTCGACGAGGGGCTGCATCAACTTTCAAATCACGTCCACAACTACTATCTGCTGAGCTTTCAGCCACGTGCTGAAGCGAATGGCGAGCCGGCATCCGGCATGCATACGATTCGGGTGAAGATACCGGACTATCCGGATGCGCGGATTCGATTCCGCGAGAGCTATTTCGCAGGCGAGCTCGATTCTGCCGGCGCAAATACGAACTAAAACGAGATAGAGGACAAAAGAATAGGCCCAGCATCTCGCGGGCCTATCCTTCCGATTGAATTCAGCCGATCGAATTCAGGATCGACTTCTGATTAGTGGTCATGGTCGTGGTGATCGTCATGCCCGTGGTCGTGATGATCGTCGTGATGATCGCCATGGTCTTCGCGGTCCCAATGGCCTTCATGAACCTGCCAGCCTTGCTGGTAGTGGTCGTAGTGGGGATGGCTCCAGTAGGCGCCGGCGTAAGGTGGCCGTTGCCATCCGCCGGGAACCCAGACGTAGCGACCGCCACGCGCGCCCCAGTACCCATCGACCCAGGCGTAGCCTTCTCCGGGCAT
Source organism: Edaphobacter sp. (assembly GCA_035567955.1). Classification (GTDB taxonomy): domain Bacteria; phylum Acidobacteriota; class Terriglobia; order Terriglobales; family Acidobacteriaceae; genus Edaphobacter. Next base: position 4,314 of record DATMPD010000334.1, on the reverse strand, counting down.
GGGTGGCCTTACCTCATAGCGGATTGGTGGCGGTGGGGGGCCGATATAGACCTGAATCTGACTGAATGCCGGAACTGCCAGGACCGATGTGGCGACGAGCGAGCATAACCATCTTGTTTTCAAATTAATTCTCCGTTCTTACTCATGCTGAGTTTGATGCAAATGGTTGTCGCATGACAATACACGTTAGTTGTATGCCTTTGAATCAGCGGGTTTTGGTGGCGGCTTTGGCGCCAGGAGCCCTTTGCCGGGTGGCGATGAGGCATTTGCCGGATCAGGGAAAGGGCTAGGCGAGCAGGAGCGACCCGGCTTCATCTCCCTGGGAGAGGGTGAGCCACAACACTATTGATTTTTAGGAATCAGACACCTAGGGGTTCTCCCAGTATCAAAACCGGGTCCAAAAGGAGTATGTTGCACCGCATAGACAAAAAAAGATCCCCGATGCAGGGGCCAGAGTACTTTTTTGCAGGGCCAGATTCGCGCAAGGACGGTTTCAATGACCGTACAGGCGATACCCCCGAAGGCCCGTGTAGTCCGTTCGGTGGAACGAATCCTGTTGATCACAGGAGTGATCCTTCTCAGTGCTTACGTTGGGGTGCGCTTGTATGGAGTGATTGTTTCGCGCTATGTCGTTGCGGCATTTCAGCAAAAGGCTGCTGCCGGGTTTGTTTCATCGCATGCAGATTCCGGCCCAACGAGGCCGGCAGGTGTGGATACGAGCCTGTGGAGCGATAAGCGGATACGAGCTTACAACGAAAGCCTGAGCCATACATTCGGAGCGCCGCTGGCAGTGCTGTCGATTCCGAAGATTCATCTTGAAGTTCCTCTGTTTGAAGGCACCGATGACGTAACGCTGGACCGCGGGGCAGGGCGGATTGCGGGAACAGCGCATCCCGGCCAGGCCGGGAACCTCGGAATTGCGGGCCATCGGGATGGTTTTTTTCGCGGGCTCAAGGACGTGACAACGGGGGATGAGATCAAGCTTGCTTTACCTGCAGGAGAAGCAACGTATGTCGTCGATCAAATAACCGTAGTAACACCGCAGGATGTTTCAGTTCTTCAACCCAGGCCTATCCCCTCGATCACGCTGGTGACTTGTTTCCCCTTCTACTTTGTGGGGAGTGCGCCGGAGCGATATATCGTATCTGCGTCTTTGCGAGCAGATACACAGCCATCCGTAAGCCGAAATGCGCGGCTAAACCCATAAAGGAGGAAAGAATGGCAAACGCGAATTTGACCAGAAGGCAGATATGCATCTTCCGCGCAGCATTGTGCACGTTGGCCTGCGCGCTGATTTCAGCAGGTGTCTGGGCACAGGACATCACTACGTCGACAACCCATAAGGGACCGTCGACGTACGAGACAACGGTGAAGAGCGGCACAGTTATTTACGTGTCGGGCAACGATCTTCTCGTGAAACTAAGCGACGGGGAGGTGGAGCACTTCGTTGTTCCCGACAGTGCGACGTTTACGGTTGACGGAAGACAGATGAAGCTCCACGACCTGACGCCGGGGACGCACCTGACGCAGGCGATTACGACCAAGACCACTCCGACTGTGATTACAACGCTGCGGACGATTGATGGAAAGGTCTGGCACGTCAACCCTCCGACTTACGTGATCCTCACACTGCCCGATGGAACGAACAAGGAGTACAGAGTTCCAAAGGATCAGATATTCATGGTCAATGGTCAGAAGGATACAGTCTTTCAACTAAAGAAGGGGATGATGGTGAGCGCGACAGTGGTGAAGGAAGAGCCCGTGACCGAGGTTGCGCAGCACAAGGCGGTAACGGGAGTTTTGCCTAAGCCTCAGGTTCCGGACACGGTAGCGGTGCTGTTGGTGGAGACACCGCAGCAACCAGCTCAACCGACGCAGACTGCTCAGCCGACGCAGACCGCAGCGGCTGAACCTGCTCCACGCGCGTTGCCTAAGACGGGAAGCGAGTGGCCGCTGGTTGGGCTGCTCGGGCTTGGCAGCTTAGGTGCGGGGATGTTGACACGCAGGATTCGGATGGCATGGAAGTAACGTCATCTCGCACGATCAACAGCCACAAAGAAGAACGGCCGCCCTTGCTGGCGGCCTTTCTTCTGATCTGAGGCGGTTGATCGTGCGAGCCAGGAGAAGCTGGCGTTGAAGGACATCTCCTCGTGGAGAACCGTTCGTAACGATGCGGAATCGAGCTGGCAAAATTTGCACCAACGTTTTAAGCAGATCCTAATTCGCGGACATCACGCTCGCAACGGAGGCACTCGATTTTGTCCAGGAGGTAATCGATCGTGATCTTCAAGCGCTCATTTTCTGTTGCCAGCGCAGCGATCGCGCCATCCAGGGATAAAGAATAATCGCCGGTCATCGCATCCCGAAACCAGGTTATCTCTCCAATCTTCGCGGCCCTTTCCATTGGGTTGATCACGGTCGCCTCCTTGTTTCATCCCCATCGAGCACCTGGGATTCGTGTACTCTGAACACTTTCTCACCATGCCGTCAAGAACACATCCCCAGAAGGAAGACTTTTGGGATAGCGGAAAACGCCTGCCGCTGAGTAACACTTTTGAGGCGGTCAAGATTGGAATTGCGGCCGGAGCGCCTGTTTGCGAGCGTAAAAAGGCCGCCATTGCTGGCGGCCTTTCTCTTATTGGGAAAAGAGGTTAGTCGCCAGCGACGGTCTCTTCGGACTCAACCTTCGCAGGTGCGGGGGCTGCCTTGATTTCGCCCAGGGAGATGAAGCCGGGCTGCTCCTGCTCGCCTAGCACTTCCTTGCGGTAGAGCTTGGCCATGCGTGCGTTTTCGGCGTCCTGCCTGATCTTTGCATCGCGTGCGCGAATCTTTTCTTCGCGAGAGTTCTTCGCGATGCCGGACTTGTCGAAGGTGTCGTTGGCGGCGGCGTTGACGTGCTCGTCGTTGAGGACGAGATCGTACTTGGCTTCCTTCTCGAGGCCGACCTTCTTGCCGCCGGCGAAGATCTCGTGACGGCCATGCTCCTCGTACCACTTGGTGAGGGTGGAGGTCATGTGCATCTTCTCGATGATGTTCCGCCAGCCCACGCCCGTGTTGTAGGCGCAGAAGCTGATCTCTCCTTCTTGCGTGGCGTAAGGAATAATGCATTGTTCCGTCCGGCGAAAGTCATAGTTGAAGAGGTCCTGGAACCACATGCCGGCGATGAAGAGGAAGTTCCAGCGGTCGGAGCGGCGCTGCTGGATGTCGGCCAGGGTGCGGTCCGCGGTGACCTTGCCGTAGCTCTTGCCGGTGGCGCCGAAGCTCTTGTCGAACTTCTGCAGGAGGTCCTTGATCTTGAAGTGGGTCGGTGCTGCCTCGGGCTTGTAGTTGCGAAGAAGCGCGAGGGTGACGCCGATGATCGAGAGCCACTTGCCTCGGGCGGCGTCGTTGATGCGGGCGACGTCCTTGGCGAGGCGGTCTGCATTGATGAACGCGGTGACGGGAACGGCTTCCTTGGTCTCCTTGTCGATCATCAGCGCCATCGAGATGCCGCAGTTCGGGTGGCAGCCGCAGGAGAGTTGGCCCCAATCGCGGTCGGGTCCGTGAACGAGGTCGGCCCAGTCCGAGAAGGTGGACATAAACGAAATGGGGAACCAGTCGCGGGTGGGCTCGCCGAGGCCGGTCTGGTTCTTCACATCGTGGGCGAGGTGCGAGAGGGTATAGCGCTGGGCCTGGCGACGCTCGTCGGAGATGTCTTCGTCGCGGCCGGTAAAGCTGACGGGCTGGAAAGAGAGGAAGTTGATCTTCTTCGGGTTGTCGAGGGCGAACTCGATGATGCGGCCAACCTGCTCGTTGTTGATGCCGTTAACGATGGTGGTGACGGGAACGATGTCGACGCCGGCCTCGTGGAGGTTGTGGATGGCCTGGAGCTTCACGTCGAACGCGTTGCCAACCTTGCGGTGCGAGTTGGCAGCGTTTCCGATGCCGTCGAACTGCAGGTAGGCGTAGCGGAGACCGGCTTCAGCGGAAGCCTTGGCGAACTCCTTGGACTTGGCAAACTCAATGCCGTTGGTCGCGGCCTGGACGGAGGTGTAACCGACCTTGCGAGCGTAGGCGACGGCGTCGAGGAAGTAGGGGCTGAGCGTGGGCTCGCCGCCGGAGAACTGCACCGACATCTGGCGCTTGGGCTTGATGGTGACCGCGTTGTCGAGCATGGTCTTGATCTCGTCCCAGGTGAGTTCGTGGACGAAGCCGACCTGGTTGGCGTCCATGAAGCAGGGGTCGCACATCATGTTGCAGCGGTTGGTGAGGTCGATGGTGAGAACAGAGCCGCGGCCGTGGGTGACGGTGGAGGTGCCGTGGTTGTGCAGCTTC
>DATMPD010000333.1:0-9739 GCA_035567955.1 Edaphobacter sp. | reverse complement strand
GTATCCGAAGTCCGATTATGCGGCACGGGGAGTGAGTATTGCGTTTCGCGTCTCGCAGGGAATTCCCATCTATGGAAGCGATCGCGACTAAGTTTGAGTTGGCAGCGGGGTTTGGCCGCGAATCTCAGGGATTTGGTGAGGGCCGGATTGAAATCGAGGTATCTCCCGCGGGTCGTGATTGATTTCGATTCACGGTTTACACATGCTGACGTTTTAGGATGGAAGCATGTCGATTCTCAAAGTGATTATCCTGGCCCTTGTGCAGGGAATGGCCGAACTACTGCCCGTCTCCAGCTCTGCCCACGTCGTCGTTGCAGAAAAACTGATGGGGCTGGACGCCTCCTCACCGCAGATGACGCTGCTGCTGGTGATGCTGCACACGGGCACGATGTTTGCCGTGATCGTCTACTTCTGGAATCAGTGGAAGAAAACCTATTTCTCCAGCGGCGACGCGTTCAAGCGGTTTCTGATTCGTCTCGTCTGGGCCTCTTTGCTGACAGGGATCATTGGCGAAATTATCGTCAAGACGATCGAAAAGACGGCGTTCAAAGGCGTGGCCAAGGGGGAGATTGAACTGCTGTTCGGACGGTTGGACCTGATAGCTCCGGCTCTGGCTGCCGCCGGCCTCCTGATCCTGCTCGCCGGGTTGATGGAGAAACGGCGCATGGGCGCTCACGCCAATGTCTACGGCGACAGCGTAACCATGCGGCAGGCGGGTTGGATCGGCGCTGTCCAGGGGCTGTGCCTGCCGTTTCGCGGATTTTCGCGGTCGGGAGCGACCATCTCGACCGGCATGTTGACCGGCGCAAGCAAAGAGCGTGCAGAGCGATTCAGTTTTGCCTTGGCGGTGGTGCTGACGCCTCCCGCAGTGGGACGCGAGGTTCTGCGCCTGGTCAAGGCGTCGCATGAAGCCACGGCAGCCGGTACGCCCATTGATCTGCATGGGAGCATCGTGACAGGCTTGCTCGGGGCGTTCTTTGCGTTCCTGGCTGGCCTGGTGGCGTTGAAGTGGCTGAGCAGCTGGCTTGAAGAGGGACGCTGGTACCTGTTCGGGATCTACTGCCTGGTCGCTTCGGTGGTGGTGTTTGGGCTGTATCGCGCGGGGTACTGACCTTCAAAGCTAAATGAGCTGAAGCAAGAAAGGCTTCGTGCGAGCGAAGGGTGTCGTGCGTACGAAGCCTCTCTGACAACCAGCGCCGCTCAGGAATCGGCACTGGAAGCTCTAATCTATGGGCAATAGACACGATATGCACGACAAAGTCGTGAAAGAGCTGAAGCTTATTTCTCGCGGAGAGTGAAACGCTGCAAATAGTTGCAATCCCTCTTGGAGATAAGTCTTTGTTTTCCATCTGCGGCAAACGCGAAAAGGGGCAGTGGGCCAAATCCCGCCACTGCCTCTTTTCGCATCCGGTCTCAGAAAATTAATAGTACTTATTTTGCAGCCAGTGCGTCGCGATGATTGCGCACATAGTCGTGCGCGGTAAGGACATGGGCCTGCTGTTCCGCCACCAACTGGCGGACGGGTAACGGAAGGTCCTGATTCAGCGCGTCGGCGTAGGCCTTTTTGGCTTCGTCTTCACCCTGTTCGGCAGTCTCAAGCAGGCTATGGTCTCCGCCGCCAAACTTCGCCTTCAGGTCTCCCCAGGCACGATGGATGGCACCCGTAGTGGTGCCGGATTCTTTTATGTCATGGACGCCGTTCTGGTGAAGCACCTCTTCCAGATCGCCCCGGAAGCTAGCACGCTTCAACGATTCGGCCAGGAAGTAGCGTTTTAGCGTCTCGTCCTTCAGGTGGTCGCCGATGTCGGCAAAGCCCTTCTGGCTGTCGAGGAGAGTGCTGATGAGTGAGTTGAGAGCAAGTCGCATCTCGTGTTGTCTTCCTGAATCTGTCGACATGGAAAAACCTCAATTATTTTCAATAAATTGGATGCGCGGTTGTGCAGGGTCCACCGGCTGTGCGCGATTCTCCTCCGCCGGCGGCAAACAGGAGAAATCGCGAAAACCCCGCGCCCCTGCCAACCGGTTCTAAGGTCCGTTGGGCTCGATGCACCCAGCGGCGAGTATGGAAGGATAGATGCGGGGATCGCCCGTGGGTTTGTATTCGGATACCCCGCAAAAGGTTTTCGTCTTTACCCCTCCTGGCCGGGACCGGCTCTGGGATAATCAGAGGTGCTCTGGAGGTTTACGGCCCCTGTTTGCATCACCCTGTGTGCAGCCGGTCTGCGCCTGGGCGACAGAGGCCGTGCGTCCCCCTCAATGAAGGCTCCCCAATGAAAACCATAAGACTCGTATCGGCCCCGACGCGCAATCGCCGTTTGAATGAGATTATCGGGATGGTTGTACTGGTGAGCGCGGCGCTGCTGTTGCTCGCCTTGGCCAGCTACACCCCGACCGACCCCTCGTTCAATACGGTTGGGCACTATGTCACGGGGCGGCCGGCGCATAACTGGACCGGTATTGTGGGCGCTTATTTTGCCGACGCGATGCTGCAGTTGATTGGTGTGGCTGCTTTTTTTCTCCCGCTGCTACTGGGACGATTGGGAATCTGCTGGATGCGGTCGCGACCCGCGGGCTCGCCGATGGCAAAGACGATTGGGCTTGGAATGTGGGTCGTGTTCGCACCGGCGGCGATAGCGTTGTTGCCGGGGGCGATGTTGTGGCGGAACTCGCTTCCCATCGAAGGCACCTCGGGGCGCCTGCTGGCCGATTTTCTGGTGCATTACCTCAACCTGCCGGGCGCGGCAATCGTGCTGACCCTGATGGTGGCGGTCTCGCTCTATCTGGCGACGACGTTCACCTTCAACACGGCGCGCGAGTGGGCAACGATTCGCTTTGGCTTTCTGCAGCGGTTGTGGGAGTGGTGGGTGCAGCGGCGCGGCCGACGTGCGGGCTCGTTGGGATCGCATGACGCGATCGAAGAGTCTTACGGGAGCAAACGTGAGCAGGCAGATGCGAAGGCGCGACGGGCGCGTGAGCTTGCCGAAGAGGCTGAGCGGAAGCGACTGGAGCCACAGAGCACGACGCTGCTGAGCGGACTTTTCGGCTGGATGAGCCGGAAGAAGCGGGTTGAGGCGATATCTGTCCCGCCGGAGGAAGCCGCCGCTGTGGGTCCGCAGGCGTCGATGTGGCAGGGCATGCCCCGGACGCTGGTGGATGCTCCTCCGGTGACGGCGTATAGCACGGCTGCGGCTGCGGTAGCGCCTTTTGCCGACGTGCTGGCGAAGGCCGCTGCACCGGGGCATGCGCTCGAGAATGACCTCGCGTTGAACGACCGCGGATTTCGATTCGACGCACAAGAATCATTTCCGGGAAAAACTCCGGCTCCAACTCCTGCTGCAAAGAAGCCGGTCGAGGAGCCGAGAGCGGCGTTCACTCCCGCGCCGGCTACGTTGCCCGATGGCATCTCGTTTGGCCGGCGCGCGGATGCGGACATTAAGCCCGTGACCATCGTGCCGAAGAGCGTACGCGGATATAAGCTGCCGTCCTCGTCGCTGCTGTACCGGAACGAGGAGCACACCATCGTGCGCGAAGAGGCCTTGCGCGAAGAGGCCCGGATACTGGTGCAAAAATCCGCTGAATTTGGCGTCGATGGACAGGTAACGCAGATCAATCCGGGGCCGGTGGTCACGACGTTCGAGTTCAAGCCGGAGGCTGGCGTAAAGGTCGCTCGCATCACTGGGCTGGCCGACGATCTTTGTCTCGCCATGGCGGCGGAGTCGATCCTGATCGAGCGCATGCCGGGCAAAAGCACTGTCGGCATTCAGGTGCCGAATCATGAACGGGAGACGATCTGGCTGCGCGATGTAGTGGAGTGCGAAAGCTTCGCTCAAAGCAAGAGCAAGTTGGCCATTGCGCTGGGCAAGGACATCAACGGGCGCATCGTGACTGCGGATTTAGCCAGCATGCCGCACGTTTTGATCGCAGGTTCGACCGGCTCCGGTAAGTCAGTCGCGATCAACGCGATGATCATGAGTGTGCTGTTCAAAAGCACACCCGAGCAGGTGCGCATGATCCTCGTCGACCCGAAGCGCGTGGAACTGGGAATGTACGAAGGCATCCCACACCTGTTTACGCCAATCATCACCGAGGCGAAGCTAGCTGCGAACGCTCTGCGCAACGCGGTGCGCGAGATGGAACGTCGGCTGAAACTGTTGGCCGCGAACCATGTGCGCAATATCGATCAGTTCAACAAGCTGTTCGACCATGGCAGCGAATATCTCTTCGAAGATGTGAATCAGGAACCGCTGCCTTACATCATCATCATCATCGATGAGCTAGCCGACCTGATGATGCTCGACCGCGCCAATGTCGAAGAATCGATCACGCGGCTGGCGCAGATGGCTCGCGCCGTCGGGATTCACCTTGTGCTAGCGACGCAGCGGCCTTCGGTCGACGTGATCACCGGGCTGATCAAGGCCAACGTGCCGACGCGCATGAGCTTCCGTCTCGCGACAAAGGTAGACTCGCGCACCATCATCGACTCGAACGGAGCCGAGTCGCTACTTGGACGCGGCGACATGCTGTATCTACCGCCTGGAACCAGCAGGGTGCAGCGCGTACACGCTCCCTTCGTCACCGAGAAGGAGATCTCCGAAGTTGTGAAGTTCTGGAAGGCGCAGGGCGAGGCAGAGTATGTTCATGGCTTCCTCGAAGGCCCGAAGGAAGACACCGGCAAGGAGAATGACGGCGGAGTCGAGGGGGACAACAACGATCCGATGTACGACGACGCGGTGCGGCTGGTGTTTGAGTTCGGCAAGGCGAGCACCTCGCTCCTGCAACGCCGCCTCCGCATCGGATACGGACGCGCCGCTCATCTGATCGACATGATGTACAACGACGGTCTCGTAGGACCGGCGGACGGTTCGAAGCCGCGCGAGATCCTGAAGTCCCCGAACTGGATCAGCGAAGTAGATGCGGCGATTCGATAGAGTTCGTTTGGAAGCTGGAGCGAAAGCTAGTGGTGGACCGTCTTCGAGGAGCGGATCGCAACCATCGCGAGGATACAGATCACTACCAGAAGCACGATCCAAAGCAAATGTGGGTGACGCTCGGTGAGCGGCCGCGCATCCGGGCGGTCCCGGTAGTCCGGGTTCAACTGCTCGGGGCCAAGCTGTGCAGTCTGCGTCGCGTCTGACGGCGAGAAAAGGCGCGCATAGTCGTACTGCGGAGCGGTCAGCGCTGAATCTCCGTAGTAAAGAGTCAGCGGCTGCCTGGAAGAAATATCGAAACAGATCTTGCGCTGTCGCATCTCGAGCCGGACAGCGTTGATCGGAAGCGGCGTGTCATCGCCGTTGTCGACCACGACTTCAACGGTCGCGCCACTTTGCATGTTCGAGCCCAGAGTTGCCGGGACGCTAAGCTGCTCCTGGCGAATCTCGCGGCCAGCCTGGGTTAGGTGAACGCGCAGGATGGTTCCGGCGAGACTTTCGCTTCCTAGGCTGGCGCCTTCAGGCCGATCGGTGATGCGGACATCGCGGCTGAAGTTTGCTTTATTCGACGGGACCAGATCGAAGGAGACGCGTTCGATCGGAATGCGTTCGGGAAGCGAGAACGTGGCTACGCTCTGTCGACCGCGCTGGACAATGTTGGTGGCGGTGACTGCGGTTGTGTAGAGCGATTGGGCCTCGCGGCTTGGCGGAACGGTCACGCCGCGGACCATCTCGGGTGTTGCCGTGAAGCTGCGGTTGCCGGTCGCTGGTGAGACGGCCAGTTCGATGTGCAGGAAGGGCAGGTTTGTCTCCTGCAGGTGAAGCGTCGTATTGCGCGAAAGGTGTTGCGAGGTCAGGTCGAACAGAGTGAATTCGCCGAGGCGAGTCTGATTCGAATAATTGGGATCGCGTGTACCGGAGACCGTCGCGGTGGCAAGAAAATCCTGCCCGGCGAGGTCGAGCGTAATCTCCGTATAGGGACGGTTGGGCATCTCGAGATCGAAGACGATGTCGCGGCCGCGAAGACCGAGGTTGCGAATCTGCCCCGCCTCGCTGTCGAGTTGCTGGGGCACACTGAGCGTAATCGCGTAAGGCACCTCGCGACCGTTCTGATAGAGCCGCAGGTCCTTCAACGACGGAGCCGCGTGAGGAAATATCTGAGGATCAACAACAGCACAGCTTTGTCCGGACTCGGCCGCGGCGTTGACGGCCCGCTGGTAGCGCAGATAGTGTGGATTGGCATCTACGGGAGCAGAGCCCGATGCGGCCTGCCACAGCAGCAGCGCGAGCAGCATAGCAGGCTTCACTTGTCTGCTCCTTCGTGGGAGACGGGGTGGTCATTCTCTATATCCGGAGCAGGCTCACGAAGCGACAGCCAATCTTTCTGATAGGCGAAGCTGATAGCCATCAACAATGCTCCCAGACCGAGAAAACTAAGAACACGATAGCCCTGGCTCAGGTCGCGCGTGTCGTAGAGAAAGGTTTTGCCGATCGTGAAAACCAGCAGGATCAACGCCTGCCAGCGGATGAAGGCAGAACGCTTCCAGAAGCCGACAGCGAGCAAACCCGCGCCATACAACATCAGGAAGGCGGAGATGGCGAGCGACCGTTGCAGATCGGCCTCAGGACTTCCGTAACTGCGGCGCCATGCCGTCTCAAGCTCTCGCACGCAGGCGAGAACGGCGATGAGATTGAGCGCGATGATCGATCCACCGGCAATCTGCAGCCAGCTCGGAGAGGCTGAATCCTCATGCCGCCGGGCGTGAAGAGCAACCGCCGCAGAAGCGGCCAGGGTGGCAATCCCGAACAGGGAAGTGGCGAAGCGGCTATTCAGGAAGGCGGTGTCGATCCGGTAGTAGAGCCAGACGGGTTGAACCAGCAGACCGCAGAAGCCCAGCGAGAGCGCGGCGATAGCAAGACGGCGCAGGATCCGGTGGACGCTGGCCGCCGTCGCCTCAGGTGCGGGGCCGGAGAGCCGCGCCGAAACCCAAAGAAGAGCGACGCCCTCGGCCAGCCAGCCGACCGTGATCCAGTGCCCGCTGGCCTTCAGCGGGATTGCGATCGTGAGGAAGACCACCGCCAGGGACAGATGGACGGCGGAAGCGACGCGGGTCTGGGGCAGGCGCATCAGTCCAAGGTAAAAAGCCCCGAAGAGAATCGCGACCCACGGCAGCAGGTCGTAGAGGTGGGAGTCATGCAGAACGGAATAGAGCGCAAGAGCCGCAAACGTAGCATCGGCCAGCGGAAGAAAAATCTCAGGAATCGGCGTGCTCGTTCGTTCGCCGTCTTGCGGGCGACGGATCGTCGGAAGCACGAAGACGAGGAAGAAGAGAACGATGAAAAACGTGGTGATCCCCACCGGCTGGCCAACATTGAAGGCGCCATAATACTGGGTGTACCAGCCGATGAAGAAAGCGACCGTCGCAGGGAAGGCCCCGAGTAGAAGCCGCGGCCATGACTTGAGACGGACGAGCACCACCACCGCGATATCCATGGCAAGGATGTAGGAAAAAAGGAAAACCTCATGATTGCCGCCGGTGGAGAGCAGCAACGGCGACGCGAAACCTCCCGCCAGCGCGTAGGCGGCAAGGATCTGGCTGTTTTGCGACCACGCCATGAAGGCGTTCCACGCCGTCACCAGGATCATCGCACCGAGAGCCACGCCCGCCGGCAGCAGATGATACAGCTGGAACGCGGCCCACAGTGAGAGGTAGAGAGCGCCGCCGCCTACGGCCTTTAGGGAATAGGAAAACGCATTGAAACCCTGACGGCGGAACCGCTCCGACCACACGACAACGGCCACGCCCGCAAGCAGTCCGGCAAGGACGCGTCCGAGAGGGCCAATGAAATGATTGTCGATCGCCCACTTTAGAAACAGGGTAGTCGCGACCAGCAGAGCCACAATCCCGATACGGCTGAAGAGCTGGGAACCGATCCGGTTTTCGAGCGACCCTTTGTCTTTGGGAATGTGTTTGGCAAAGTCTGGAACCGGCGGGTTTCCAGCGCTCCCAGACGGAGTGGGACGGGGCGGCGGAGGCGTTGACTGCTGGAACCTCGCAGATGGTTGTGCCTGCAACTCAGCCAGTTGCCGCTCCAACGATTCCACGCGTGCGGCCAGGGCGGCCAGGTCCGCGGCGACTCCAGATCCCTCGTTTGGCTGCCTTTGCTGCTCCTGCTCGTCGTCCGAGGCCATGGCAATTACTTTACCTCTATCGTAAGAAGGAGTGGTACATGGAGTCCATCGATTGTTAGTCTTTGTGCAGGAAGCGAGACAGATGCCGGTTAAGGTCCTGGTTGTCGATGACGATGTTCTAAGCCGGGAGATACTTGCCCTGCTGCTGGACGACGCGGGATATTCGGTGGAGACCGCAGATTCTGGAGACGCCGCTCTCCTGCATCTACAGACGGCGCATCTGCTGCCGCAGGTGGTTCTGACCGATCTTCAGATGCCGGGCACGACGGGCGAAGAACTGGCTCTCCGACTCCGCGGTGTATGCGGGCCTGCGACGACCCTGCTGGCGATGAGTGCGACCGCGCCCGACGATGGGTCCGATCGCGGGTTCGACGGATTTCTGCTGAAGCCTTTTACGATGGAGACGTTTACCGCAGCAATCGTCGGCAAAACGGCTAAGGCGGCGGAGAGACCGAGCGCCGCGGCCGCACCGATTCTGGATGAGGGTGTGTATACCAAACTCGCCGGGTCCATGCGACGTCCCCAGTTAGAGCAGCTCTATGCGCTTTGCCTTGCGGATGCCGAGGGCCGCCTTATGACCATGCAGCAGGCGGCATCCGGCGATGACGAAGCTGCTTACAAGAGAGAGGCTCACGCGATCAAAGGGGGATGTGGTATGGTGGGAGCCCTTGAGCTGCAAACACTTGCAACATCCATGGAGGAGCGCGGTTTGAGTGATGACCATGTAGCTTCGCTCAAGGAATTCATCGTGGCGTGCGAACGGCTGCGGGGTATGCTGATCGCACGCGAAATCATTCATGATCGGGCCAGCGGAGTGTCAGGAGAAGATGCGTGATGAAGGATGCAATGAAAAAGTCTGACGATGCAGGTGTAGCAGCAGCGCCAATTCGTATCGTTGTCGCTGATGATCATCCGGTGGTGCGCTTCGGCGTAAAAAACATGCTGGAGAATGAGGCCGGCTTTGAGGTCGTCGGCGAGGCCGAGGACGGCGATGTGGCGATCACCCAGACACTCGAACTGGAGCCGGATATTCTCCTTCTCGATCTGGCGATGCCGCGCCTGCCCGGGTTGGAAGCCCTGCGCGCGATCATGAACAAGTCGCCCAGGGTGAAGATCATCATGCTGACCAGCACGATCTCGACCCAGCAGATCATCGAAGCCCTCCAGATTGGCGCCCGCGGCATCGTGCTTAAGGATGCAGTCGCAGGCGACCTCTCGAAGTCATTGCGTGCCGTGCTCTCGGGCGATTACTGGATTGGTGGCGAACGTGTCGCGAACCTCGTAACAGCGCTGAATGCCTTGATGAAAGAGGCCGCCGCCGTACCGGAACGTAAGACCTACGGTCTCACGCCGCGTGAGCTTGAGGTAGTGACCTGCATCGTCGAGGGGTGCAGCAACAAGGATGTTGCCAAGCAGTTCGCCATCAGCGAGGAGACGGTGAAGCGGCATCTGTCGAACATCTTCGACAAGACCGGTGTGTCGACTCGCCTCGAACTTGCCCTGTTTGCGATCGCCCACAAGCTGGTAACGCTCGAAAGCTAGGCCTCCCCGCGTATCCCCTGCGGACCTTCGGTAGAATGAAGGTATGGGCGAGGTGTCGGCTTCAGAGATCGTTGAT
>DATMPD010000332.1:0-4315 GCA_035567955.1 Edaphobacter sp. | reverse complement strand
GGACGACGGCGACGGGGGCTTCCCTGCTACAGCGCGGGCTGGTGGTGCTGCAGGCGGCGCTGTCGCTGGTGCTTCTGGTGGGCGCGGGATTGTTTGCGCAGAGTCTGAACAAGCTGCAGAGCAAGGATCTGAAGCTGGATGCCAGGAACCGGTACATCGTGCACATCAACCCGCAGGCTGCGGGCTACTCGCAGACACAGGTCGAGGCGCTTTACCGGACGATTGAGGAGCGATTCCACACGCTGCCGGGAGTGACGAAGGTTGGGCTCGCGACGTATACCCCGATGGAAGACAATAACTGGGGAACCGGTGTTGATGTGCAGGGACAGCCACCCGCGAATCCTGGCGGGTTCGGGGCCTCTTTTGTGAAGGCAAATGCTGAGTTCTTCGATTCGGTTGGGACCCGTGTGGTGATGGGCCGCGGGATTGGTGTGCAGGATACGTCGACGGCTCCGACCGTGGCCGTGGTCAATGAAGAGTTTGTGAAGCAGTATCTAAAGCGCCTCAATCCGATTGGGCAGCACTTCGGGGGGAATGGGCCGAAGTCAGCCGGAGATCTTGAGATTGTGGGCGTTGTCGAGGACACCGCCTACGAGAGCGCGAGATGGGAGAACCACGCGATGTACTTTGTACCGATCATGCAGCGTCCGCCGAGCGACAAAGGTCCCATCGAGAAGGACGAAGGGCTCTTTGCCGGGGCGGTCTCAATTGCCACGGATCGACCGATGAACGATATGGAGACGCTGGCACGAAGGACGCTGGCCGGGATCAATCCGAACCTTGCCGTGGTGAAGTTCCAGACGTTCGAGGAGCAGATCGGCGACCGGTTCAGCGAAGAGCGGATGATCTCGCGTTTGACGATGCTGTTTGGCGGACTGGCCCTGGTGCTGGCGACGATTGGGTTGTACGGAGTGACCTCGTATGCGGTTGCGGGACGGACGTCGGAGATCGGCATCCGCATGGCACTGGGGGCCGAGCGCGGCAGTGTGATTGCGATGATCATGCGCGGCGCGACCGTCCAGACCGTGCTGGGACTGGCGATCGGGGTGCCTGTGGCTCTGCTCTGTGTGCGGTTTGTGAAGGCACAGCTGTATGAGATCACCCATGTGGATGCCACGGTGATGGCGGGAGCGATTGTGACGCTGGCTGTCGCGGCTGGTATTGCCGGGCTGATTCCGGCCCGGCGCGCGGCGTCGATTGATCCGGCGAAGGCGCTGAGAACGGAGTAGGGGCTGGGAAGAGATTCTCAGGATTGATCAAGGCATATCATTAAGGCATGACGGACGTGGAGCGCAAAGCGATCGAGGGGCGGGCGTTGCTTCTCTATGACGGCGTCTGCGCCTTGTGTCATGGCGTGGTGCAGTTCCTGATGAAGCACGACCGGCTGGACCGGTTCCGCTATGCGCCGCTCCAGAGCGGCCTCGGGCGTGAGGTGCTGGCACGCTTCGATATCCACACATTTCCCGACGGCGTCATGCTGCTGACCGACGCGCTGACTCCCAGGGGACACCTGCACCATCGCTCCGACGCGGTTGCGGAGGCTCTGCAGCTCCTTGGCGGCTACTGGCGGCTGGCGGGGAGGGCTCTGAGGCTGTTGCCGAGGCGCTTGCGGGATTGGGGTTACGGCCTCGTCGCACGCTTTCGCTATCGGCTTTTTGGCCGCTACGATACGTGCCCCGTACCGCCGCCGGAACAACGCAGCAGAGTGCTGGGTGTGTACGGATAAACGGAGGTGTTATACGCCTGTGATTATCTCCCTGCTAGACTAAACTTCTTCGTTTCAAGCGACATGACATGGAGCACTACCTTGCCGGATGAGACCTCCCCTACGCCCGATCCGACCGCCACACAGGCGGCACCCACACCCGACCCTTCGCTCCGTACGGCTGCGGCCCAGACGAAGACCGCCGGCCTGAAGCAGGCCTCGAATCCCCCGGCGGAGAGCAAAACTCCGAAGAGCGGAGCGTCTCCTGCCACGGGCAGAAAGGGCATCAGCTATGCCGACGCGGGCGTGGACATCACCTCGGCCGATCGGAGCAAGCAACGCATCAAGATGTTGGCGCGCAAGACGTTCAATCGGCAGGTGCTTTCGGAGATCGGCGGGTTTGGCGGCTTGTTTGCGCTGGATCTGGAGAAATTTCCCAACCCGGTGCTGGTCTCGAGTGCAGACGGTGTAGGGACGAAGCTGAAGGTTGCCTTCGAGCTGGGGATTCATCATACGGTGGGGCAGGATCTGGTGAACCACTGCGTGAATGACATCGCCGTGCAGGGCGCGACGCCGCTGTTTTTTCTGGACTACCTGGCGACCGGCAAGCTCGATGATTCAGTCGTCGAAAAGGTGGTGCAGGGTATCAGCGAGGCCTGCCGGGCCAACGGCTGCGCGCTGATCGGCGGCGAGACCGCGCAGATGCCGGGCTTCTACGCCGAGGGAGAGTACGACCTTGCGGGAACCATCATCGGTGCGGTGAGCCGCGACAAGATCATCACCGGCGAACATATTCAGGTCGGCGATGTGCTGGTCGGGCTGCCTTCCAATGGCCTGCACACCAATGGCTACTCGCTGGCGCGGAAGCTGCTCTTCGAGGTGGCCAAGTATGGCCCCGACCACTACGTGAACGAGCTGAAGGACAAGACCGGCGCGGCGCTGATGCGCACGCATCGCAGCTATCTTTCCGTCATCAAGAAGCTGACGGGGGCCGAGGTGGTCAGCGGCATGGCGCACATTACCGGCGGCGGGATTACGGAGAATCTGCCGCGCATCCTGCCCAAGGGGATGGGCGCGGTGGTCGACCGGTCCTCGTGGACGGTGCCGCCGCTGTTTGAGCATCTTCAGCACCTGGGCAACGTAGAGGACGACGAGATGTTGCGCACCTTCAACATGGGGATCGGGCTGATCGCGGTGATTCCGGCGGAGAAGATCAAGAAGGCGAAGGCTATTCTGAACCGCGCGAATGAACGGCACTGCATCATCGGCAGGGTGGTGCGGGGCGAGCGGAAGGTCACCTACAACTAGGCGCCCTGCGGCGGGCTGGCTCCCTTGTGAGGTTTGTCGCCGGCGGGATGCTCTTTGTCCAGGTGCAGCTTTTTGTCGTGGAGATGCTTTCCGTTCTTGTGGTGCTTCTCTACTTTGTCGATTGAGATGGCAAGGTCTTCTTTCACGGTGGGATCGTAGTCTTCGAGTTCTTCGAGGAGAGCCGCGTCGGAGAGGTCGAGCGGGTGTGAGTTCTCCCAGTCGTGTTGGAGCGTCTTTTTGATGCGGTGGATGATGTGCGGGTCGTCGACCTCAATGGCGAGTTCGCGGCGGCTGTCGAAGCTGCCGGGAGCAAGGTTGATGGAGCCGATGATGGCGCGGGCATCGTCCGCGAGAATCAGCTTGGCGTGCAGTTTGACGTGCTTCAGCTTGTGGATCTTGACGCCGAGGTCCTGCAGGCAGCGCAGGCCGCTGACGCCTTCAACCAGCTTTTCCTTCTTGAGCTTGTGCGGCGGGCGGGCCATGATTTGAATCTTGACCCCGCGGGCGTGGGCGCGGACCAGGTGCTCAATGATGGTGGGATCCTGATAGCGTTCGTTCTGCAGCCACAGCGAATGCTTGCTTGAGTCGATGAGCTTGCCGAGGCGCTGGCGTCCGTTGCCGACGCACCAGATGAGATGCGAGTTTTCGCCGGTGTCGAATTTTGTGCGGCCCCAGTCGGCATCGAAACACTGCGCAACCTCGTCGACTTCGTGCTTGTGGGTCGTGACGATGGCGTAGTCCCGCGTCTCGGTCACATTCTTCGTCTCCCAGTTGAGCGACTGAACGAAGGCGGTGGTGTCGTCGATAACCATCGACTTTTCGTGGGTCACGTCAAAGTCGGGATTGCTGTCGATGACGTGAACGCCGCCCTCGGTGAGTTTCTTGCGGGTATCGGCGTTCTCCTTCTCGCCGTCGCGCCGCTCGGGATTGAGCATGATTCGCACGTTGACGCCGCGATGCTGAGCCGCGATCACAGCGTCGAGCAGCGAAGGATCTGAGAAGAGGAACATCTTGACGCGAATGGACTTCCTGGCTTGCGCGATAGCGTCGAGGATGGGTTTGGCGGTGTCGTCGGGTAGAACGATGATGGAGCGGGACATAAGGTTTCCTTCGCTGACCGGGTGGGTCCGTTTCGACATTCGGTTAGCCCGTGGACCAATCTGCATAATCGTACCGGAAGTGGCCGAGAGTCGGCGCCCGCAATTTTACTAGCGAGGGGGGAAAAAAATGCCTTCTTCGGCCGAGCATGCCCGTTCGAAAAAGGCACGTGCGAGCGTACCTGTGTTCTGATAGGAAACATCA
>DATMPD010000331.1:0-7196 GCA_035567955.1 Edaphobacter sp. | reverse complement strand
GAACCGGCTACGGTGTCTCCAGTGTGTGCGCCGGTGGCGCGGAGATCGTGGAGGTAGCCCGCCGAGAGGACGAGGACCAGCATCGCTACCGCGGTGTAAAGAGCCACGGTTTTGAATCTTCGTGTCACCAGCCAGAACAGCGCTGCGGCGAAGAGGAAGAGAGCAAATGCGAAGGTGACGTAGACGGAGAGACCGGCCGCGCCGGCGAAGCCCATTGCCGCCAGTGTGGCGAGGAGAATGCGTTGGCGTACCGTTTGTTCCAGGTTGCGTCCTGCATGCCACAGGAACACGAAGCCCAGCATGCAGGCGGCGGTTGCAGCAACGTGATGCGGGACCCAGAGCAGTGAGTTTGTCCAACTGGTGACCTGGTCGCTGTCCCATACCTCCATGTCCGAGAACACGATTCGATACTTGAGATAGAGGACGAGCACGCAGAGGACATCGAGGCCGGTGACGCCGAGCAGCGCCATGGCGACAACGCTGGCCGCGCGGATACGGCGGCGGACGCCGTAGAAGTGCTTCAGGAAGAGCGCCGCGGCTGCTGCCAGGAGCCAGCCGCTCCATATGGAACTGGCGAAGAGCGCGGCTCTCGGCTGAACCCCGGCAGCCACTCCGGGAATGGCCGTCATGACGTACCAGTAGTAGTAGTAGCGCAGTTTGACGATGGAGCCGGGAAAGAAAAACGGGTTCGCGGGCGGTGCGCCACCGTGCATGGCCGAAGCGACGAAGGCGCTGCGAACGCCAAGGTCTGCGACAGCCGCGGTGGAATAGAGCCGATGACCGAGTTGGAGATCGGGAAGCGATACCAGGCAGACGATAGCCCAGAGAATGGCGAGGCCAATTGCAATCGCGGTGGAGCGGCGCATGGAGGCGATGGAGAATCTGTTGCGCCGCCAGCGTACAAGCAGATCGCCTAAGGCGATGCCGGCGAGAAGCCAGCATAGGGGGACCGTCACACTGAGAGAGAACCAGCGGCTCAAGAGGTTAAGCGTGATGGGCACAACGACGATGGAGATGCCCATGGATAAAAGCCACTGCTCCGCAGCACCACGTTGGCGGAAGCCCAGCACATTCGAAACGCGGCCTAGGCAGTAGCCCGGGGCGAGGAAGATGAGGGCAAAGAACGGCAGCACGTGCAGGATGCCGAATATATCCTCGACGGTGAAGTTAGCCATTCGACGGTGCCGTCCGGCCTGGAGTAAAGAGTGCGTGAGTCTCAGGTTGGGCGCTAGGGGATGGCATATAAGGTGGAGTCGCCCTGGTGTGCGATGGGAGTGAATTGCCTAAGTGTGTCGGTGAAGCTGGCGCGATCGATGTCCGGCATGTCCTGTATGGCGAAGAAGAGGGGGCTTCCTGGGAAGGCTGCACGGGCCTGAGGAATGGCCAAATGGAGGAGTTCCGGAGTGACGATGCCGCGAACGATGTGGCGATCGGAGTAATAGATGGGGACGGCTGACTGCGCTGAGGAGAGGGTTACCGCATTGGGCGGAGTGTTGTGCTGGACGATGACGGAGACGTCCTGGTATTGAGGGGGTTCGTAAGGGGTCTTGGCATTGCGGACGGCCATGAAAAGAGGATAGAGGACGAGTAGGGGAAGGATGATGAGCATGACGCGGAGCAGGTGGCGGCGGTTGTTGTCGGCGACGGTTGCAGTGTGGAGGCGATCCCAGATGCGGTCCAGCACGAAGCCGCTGGCGATCGCCAGGAATGGCGCTCCGAGGACGAGAGCGAAGGGGTGAATGGAGACGTAGTTGCGCATGACGGCGTAGAAGACAAGCCATGGCAGGCCGAGTCCACCGAGGAGATACGCCGCGGGGGTGTTTTGACGGCGGTGGGACTGAAGCCAGAGTGCGAGGAAGAGAAAGGGCGCGAGGAGGGTGAAGGTGCCAAAGCCTTCGAAGAGCCAGCGGAGGGCGTGGGAGTAGGTGCCGATGAAAGAGAGTTGCGAGGTGGTGTAGTGGACACTATCGACAATGGTGTGAAGGCGCATGGAGGATTCGACGTTGAACTTGAGTCCGGCGCGATAGGCGATGGTGGCGAACTGATTCTTGAAGAGGGCGGGGTAGGCAAGGATGTAGTCGGCCTGGACGGCAACGAAGGTGAGCACATCGGCAAGCAGGTAAAGTGTGGCGAGGCGGATGGCGTCGCGGCGGCGAAGGTAGATCGATGAGAGCAGAAGGCCCAAGGGGATAAAGATGGGGTCCCAGGCGGTGAGGACCGTGCAGATGGTGGCGATGAGGCCGAGAACGGCGAAGAGACTTTTGCGCGAGGCCGAGTGCAGTGCGGCGGTTGAGGGCATGGCGGTTGAGGGACTATCGATCGCGAGGAGAAAGAGAAGGACAGTCGCAGAACCAAAGAACATCGCGAGAGGTTGATGGAGAACGGCGCGTCCTCCTTCGTAAGTGGCACGGGCGGTAAGGAAGAAAAAGCCGGAGAGCAGGGCGATGCGGGTTCCGTAGAGATGACGCGCGATGGCGACGACAACGCCGGTGGTGGCAAGCGTGATGGCGAGGGCAAAGAGGCGGCCGGAAGACTCGTGGTCGCCGAGGACGCGAGTGACGACGGAGAGCAGTAGCGGGAAAAGCGGCGGCCAGTGGAGATAGACGTCGGGGTCGGAGCCAAGGGGAAGGTTGTTCTGGATGGGTACGAAGTGCAAGTGCAACGCGCCGAGCTGGTTGAAGGAGTGGGCCATGGTCATGCAGCTTGCGCTGGCCCAGCCCTGGTAATCACCGTCGAAGCTGAGGTGGAGGAGGCGAGCGTAAAGAGCGACCAGGGCGAGTGCGGCGACTATCAGCCAGAATGCTGCGGCCTTGAAGAGAGAAGAACGCGTGGGGGAGTCAACAGCGAGATTCAAACGACGATCTCCGGGTGATGGAATAGATGCGTCATGCGGCACGGCTGGGATTTCGCGAAGACCGCCTTGTATGTAGGAGAGTGTAACAGTTGCTGATGGTGGCCTAGAGACACGGTAAGATGCGATGCGATGTGATTCAAGATGATGGCTCCGTTCTTCTGGCGAGGACTTCTTCGAAGCGGGGATTTCGTTGAGCAGAGAGGCCATACGTATACTGACCTAAGCTTGTTTTCTCAGGGGTGGATCTCTTTCGATGGGTAAAACTGCAGTGATTATCGGGGCCGGGCCGGCAGGGTTGACGGCTGGGCTTGAGTTGCTTCGGCGGACCGATATTAAACCGATTCTTCTGGAGGCGAGCGAGGAGATCGGCGGCATCTCGCGGACCATTAAATACAAAGGCAACCGGATGGATATCGGAGGCCACCGTTTTTTTTCGAAGAGCGACCGGGTGATGGAGTGGTGGGTGGAGCTGATGCCGCCCGATGTAGAGGATACGGGGTCAGAGCCCCACGAAAATCAGGCTGAGATCAGCTATCAGGGGAAGAAGCGTGTGGTTGCGGTGCCGGCGCATCTGCACGAGGAGCCAGTGCTTCGCGGAGCCGGGCCGATCGATCATCATGCGGCGGAGGAGACGGACGAGGAGGAGGAGTCTGATCCGGAGGACGCGGAGATTCTGGTGGAGGTCGCTCCCCACGATCCTGATCTGGTGATGTTGATTCGTCCGCGAAAGAGCCGGATTTATTACCTGCGGAAGTTTTTCGACTATCCGATTACGTTGACGGGGACGACGCTGAAGAATCTCGGGTTGGTGCGGACGTTTCGGGTGGGGACGAGTTATTTGAAGTCGCGGGTGAGTCAGATTGCTCCGGAGAAAAGTCTTGAGGATTTTTTGATCAACCGGTTTGGGCGGCAGCTTTATCTGACGTTCTTCAAGAGCTATACGGAAAAGGTATGGGGGACGCCTTGCAATGAGATTTCGGCTGAGTGGGGAGCGCAGCGGATCAAGGGGTTGAGCCTGACGACGGCGGTGAAGCATTTCGTGAAGAAGGCGTTGGGCGGGAAGAAGAAGGGTCGCGGCGATCTGGCGCAGAAGGGGACGGATACGAGTTTGATCGAACGGTTCATGTATCCGAAGTTTGGCCCCGGGCAGCTGTGGGAGCATGTGGCTGACCAGATTTGCGAGAAGGGTGGCGAGATTCACATGGGGTGGAGGGTGGATCGGATTCACTGCTCGGTGTTGGGAGGTGTGAAGCGGGTTGTTTCGATCGATGCGGTGAATGAGGAGGGCGAACGGAGGACGTTTGCGGGGGATTATTTCTTCTCTACGATGCCAATGCGCGAACTGGTGGAGGCGATGGATGCTCCGGTGCCCGAGAATGTGCGCGAGGTGAGCGCGGGGCTGCAGTATCGGGATTTTATTACTGTCGGGCTGCTGGCGGACCGGCTGAAGGTGAAGGAGCCGGATGGCGGTCTGCTGAAGGATACGTGGATTTATGTGCAGGAGCCGGATGTGCTCCTGGGACGGTTACAAATATTCAACAACTGGAGCCCGTATCTGGTGGCTGACCCGACGAAGGTTTGGATTGGGCTGGAGTATTTCTGTTATGACACGGATGAGCTATGGAAGATGCCGGATGAGGAGTTGAAGAAGTTTGCCATCGCTGAGGTGGCAAAGATCGGGATTCTGAACGCAGAGGATGTTTCGGATGGGCATGTGGTGCGGGTTCCGAAGACGTATCCGGCGTACTTTGGGACGTATGACCGGTTCGAGGAATTGCGTGAGTTTACCGATGAGTTTGAGAATCTGTTTCTGGTAGGGAGAAACGGAATGCACAAGTACAACAACCAGGACCACAGTATGTTGACCGCGATGACGGTAGTGGATGGTCTTGTAGCAGGGCACGTCGATAAGGCAGCACTTTGGGGGATTAATACGGAGCAGGAGTACCACGAGGAGAAGAAATAGTTTTGAAGAGACTTCTCATTGTCGGGACATTGTTGCTGGTTGTCTTCGTAGTGGTGTTTCGGCAGCGGATCTTTGTGCGGGACCCGCTCGGTAAAGTGGAGCGGAACGGAGTCGCGCAGGATGGGACGCGGTTGTATATCAACTACTCGAACGACGTGCTGGTGGAGAATTTGGCACAGCATCAGTTTGTTCTGGTGCAGGGTTGGAATGCGCTGCCTGGGGTTCCGCAGCACCTGTTTTGCCTGACCGGGATGGTGTGCTGGACGGATGCGGATAGGGCCGCTGTGTTTCCCGTAGAGGGCGCAGGTGGGAGAACGCAGGCGGTGATGAGCGCAAAGGACGTTATGTTTGTTGATGAGTCGGGTGCGAAGGTCAGGGCGGCGCTGCGGTAGGGCTCGTCTCACGGAAGAAAATAAGGCGTAACCTGCAGGGGTAAATCCAATCTAACGGTTCGAACGCTACTTGAGTGTAGACACTGTGCGCTAGCGTGCAGGATGGGAGCTCAAATGCCAGGGATTCCGGAGAAGCCGATGGAGGGTGGCCTGCCGATCGCGCCGGAGCCAGTGAAGCCGATGGCTGAGCTTGCTGAAGGCGACGTGAAGGTTTCGCCTCAGGCTTTGCCGATTGCAGCGAAAGAACTTGCGACTGAAGAAGTTCCAGCCGATACCGCCGCTTCTATTCCTGTCCCTACGCCCCCTCCTGCCGTGGTCGCGGAGGAGCAGGAGACGATGCGGCCTGCAGCGGCGACGATTCGGTTGGAGAAGAAGCATCCGCTTGCGATTCGATGGATGCATTGGGTGAACTTTCCGGTGCTGTTCACGATGATCTGGAGTGGGCTGCTGATCTATTGGAATGATTCGGATAATGCGTATCAGCATCCTCACGCAGTGTACCGGGTTGGTGTGGGAGCGCTGACATTAGTGCGGCTGTTTCCACCCTGGTTCTGGAAGGCGATCAATGCGCCATATCGCGTGACGGAGGGACTGGGATATCACTTCTTCTTTATGTGGCTGTTTGCGATCAACGGGATTTTGTATGTGTCGTATTTGTTGATCTCGGGAGAGTGGAGATTGCTGGTGCCGGAGCGGAGATCGGTGAGGGATGCGATTCAGGTGACGCTGGTTGATTTGCATCTGCGCAAAGGGTTGCCGCCGCAGAAGAAGTACAACGGGGCGCAGCGGATTGCCTATAGTGCGGTGATTTTGATGGGGCTGGGGTCGCTGGTGACTGGGCTTTCCATCTATAAGCCGACGCAGGTGCATTGGGTGACGACGCTGCTGGGTGGCTACGAGATGGCGCGTTGGGAGCACTTCTGGTTGACGATGGGGTTCTGCGCCTTTTTCGTGGTGCATGTAGTGCAGGTGGTGTTGGCGGGATGGAACAACTTTCGCTCGATGGTGAGCGGCTATGAGATTGTGCCGGCGGCGAAGGCAACGCTCGAAGAAGAAAGGAGTGCGCGATGAGTGACGGACGCGAGGAACGCAAGGAACAGGAGGAACGGCGGAAGTGGGAGGAGAAAAAGAATCGCGACGATGATCGGGATCGCGATTGGGAGCGAGACGGAGAACGGGAGCGGAGAGATTCGCGGGCGGCGGAGTCGCCGGATGCGGGGGTGCGGGCAGAGTCGGAGCGGCGGACGCGGCGGAGTTTCCTGGTTGCGGCGGTTGCGGCGGCGGGTGGTTACGGGTTTTATCGATGGATCGATCGCAGTCCGGGCGACCAGCTGATTCCTCGGCCGCTGCGCAAGATGCTGGACTTCAATGCAAAGGTGGCGCGCGGAGTGTTCGATGAGCGCGGGTTAGCGCCGACATATCCGGTGAACAAGTCAATGGAGCTGCGGACGAATGGAAACTACGGGTTGAAGATGGACCTGGTGCCGGAGAGCTATCGGCTGCAGATGGTGGGGGTGGAGAAGGCGAAGCGGTTTCCGCAGTATGTCGACGACGTGACGGCCTGGGAGTATAAGTACGCTGAGAAGAAGGAAGCGGGGCCGGTGGAGCATGACACGAAGGTGGCTCCGAAGGCTGAGGCAAAGGTTGATCCGAATAGCGATGCCGGTGCGGGGGAGGGGCCGATGATGCAGGGCGGCCCGGCCAGCACGATGGTTGCCGGCAGTGGTGAGAAGAAGGAAGAGACAAAGTTACCTCCCGCCTTCGAAAAGGCGCTTGCTGACTTGAAGAAGTCGCAGGGGAACAAGCGGCCGCGTGGGCAGGAGGAGGCGGGCATGTCGGACAGTACTCTTGACGCGGGGACGCCGGGGCTGTTGTTGACGATCGACGATGTGAGGAGCCTGCCGCATCAGGACCTGGTGACGGAGTTCAAGTGCATTGAAGGCTGGAGCCAGGTGGTGCACTGGGGCGGGTATCGGCTGGCGGA
>DATMPD010000330.1:0-5354 GCA_035567955.1 Edaphobacter sp. | reverse complement strand
CATGGGACGTACCCGTTTGTGACGTCGTCATCGGCTACTGCGGGCGGGGCGGTGACGGGGACGGGTGTCGGACCGACCCAAATCGGCACCGTGATCGGCGTGACCAAGGCTTATGTGACGCGAGTGGGCGAAGGGCCGTTTCCGACGGAGATTCACGATTCGACCAGCGACCTGCTGCGGGCGCGTGGGCAGGAGTATGGTGCGGTGACGGGGCGTCCAAGGCGCTGCGGCTGGCTGGATTTGCCGCTGCTGCGCTATAGCAATATGATCAACGGCACCGAATGGCTGGTGGTGACGAAGATGGACGTGATGGACGAGTGCGCGGAGATTCCCGTGTGCACCGGATATAAGATCAACGGTAAGGTGACGGACGTCATTCCCGCGGACATGCCGGGATATAACGCGATTGAGCCGGTCTACACCAAGCTGAAGGGTTGGAAGGCCTCGACCGAAGGAATTACCGAGTTCGACAAGCTGCCGAAGCTTGCGCAGGAGTATCTAACCTTCGTAGAGAAGGAGTCGGGTGCGAAGATTGGAATGGTTTCGACCGGGCCTGATCGCGACCAGACCATGATGCTGCCTGAGTTTGACCAGGCACTGAAGGCGTAAGAGAAAAGGCCCATTATGTTGAGTTTTATCGTACGGATGACGTTTGATCAGGCGGACCGCGACGCCATTGATGAAATCCTCTGCCACCTCACCGCGGCATCGCGGCAGGAGCCGGGATGCGTGAGTTATATCCCCCACTTCGTCGAGGGAGAAGGCTGCACCGTGCTAATTTACGAGCAGTATGCGGACGAGGCGGCGCTCGATCACCACCGGGGATCGCCGCATTTTCATCAGTATGCAATCGGGGGGCTGTATCAGAAGATGAAAGAGCGCCGGCTGGAAAACCTTTCAGCTGTCTGCTGAAGATTTTCCCTCGACTTTTCAAGCGATTTCGGCGTCTTATGGTACCAGGAGACGCGTACGACTAAAGTTGTTTTGACTGTGCGCGATCCATCGGTCTAGTATCCGGTACGCAATGAGGTCAAGTGGTCGTCCAATTCGTCGCATGCTTATATCCTCTACTGTCCTGCTAACGGCTGTGGTGATGGGACCCTCTGTGCCGGCGCTCGGTGCGGGGTGGAATCAGCCCCTGCACGAGAAAAAGCATGACGCCAAGCGTCAGGTGGAAGCTCTCGAGGAGCAGTGGCGCCAGGCCCAGCTGATTGGCGACGTTGCTGCTATGGATAAGCTGTTGTCGGACGATTACATCGGTATCACGATGACCGGCCAGGTGAATACCAAGACCCAGCAACTCGACCGGATGCGCATGCACAAGATTGCTCTTACGAAGCTCGACCTCGGCGACCGCCAGGTGAAACTGGTCGGCTCCATCGCGATCGTGACCTCCCGGGCTGAAGTGGAAGGGACCAACGAAGGGGCTCCGGTGAAAGGTACATACCGCTATACCCGGGTCTATCAACGGTTGCCAAGCGGGGCATGGAAGATCACCAGCTTCGAGGCCACGCGTGTACCGGGACCAAAGAATCCAGTGGATCCGCGAGATAGCAAGACCGATGCGCCACCCAAAGCAACCGCGAGTGTCCCGCCGACGGGACCCTCTTAGAAACTCCGCCCCGCGCATCGGTCTTCCGCGAATTAAACAAAAAGACCTTGCTCCTCGGCAAGGTCTTTAGTTTTTCTCTGATTTGTCAGATTCTTCCGGTCCGAATGCTGGACCTGTGAATTCTGAATCAGGCGATTCTGGAATCTACCAGCTTGAACCGCGTCTCGGACACGTCCCGAAGTTCTGCGGATGCCTCAATTCGGGCTGAAGGACGGGGTAGATTCAAAGCCAGCAAACGGCGGTAAAGAGAGCGAGTCGCGCCGGTGAGGCGTGCATCCTCGGACTCGTGGGGGAAAAGGGCGAGATATTGACTGGTGTTGGCAACGGTTCGCCGGGTGGAGGTTACGGGTCTGCGTGCGGGAACGGTGACCAGGTAGGGACGGCGGTCGGTCGCCGGCATGCCGCGAGTTTCAGGCGCGGCCGGGGGGCCGAAACGGATTGAAGCGGGCAGGTTCTGTTGAAAGATTGCCATGGGGGAATCCTCGGATAACTCGATAGGGGACGAGGCTTGCGCCTGATGTCTGCTATACCGAGTTTGGATGGATCTGGCAGGGACTAAGTTGTATTAAGTTTTGAACAGGGGCCGAAGCCTTCCCCATGTTACATCGAGTGGCTCCGGAAGTACACGGGTTTCTGCAGTGACCGTCATGAAATTTGTGTCGCCCAGCCACCGCGGCAGAACGTGCATGTGAATGTGGTCGGCAATCCCGGCGCCCGCGGCTTCCCCGAGATTGAGGCCCATGTTGAGGCCGCCCGGGCTATACACCTCACGCAGGACGAGTTCGGAACACTGGGCGAGATGCATCAGCTCATCGGCAGCGTCGGTCGGCACTGCGGCAAGCGAGGCGAGATGCTGATAGGGCACGATCATCACATGGCCCGTGGAGTACGGATAAGCATTCAGGCACACAAAGCAGTGCAGACCACGATGGACGATGTGGACAGCCTGTTCCGCCGTTTCGCGCGGCATGCCATGCGCGATGGCATAGTCGACGGCCGCAATCATGTTGCAGAAGATGCAGTGCTTGTCGTCGGCCTCCGATGGCGGCCAGGCATTCAACGCGGCGGGAACGCCGGAGCGGGCTTGCGGGTCTGCATGCGTGATGTAGCTATAGCGCCAGGGTGTCCAGAGGCGATCCATGGGCCGAGTATAGCGGGTGGCCCAGCCTGGCGGTGTGGCCAAGCTGGACCGAAGCAGCGTCCGGAGATGCGAATTATTTTTGCCGCAATGGTTCCTTGGCGGGCCGTCAGCATCTAATCCTCATACGAATCCAAAAGATTCAAGCTGCAGGGATGACATGGTGATGAAAATGCAGGAGCCGGACCTGGCTTTTGTTGACGGACTGTATGCAAAGTTCTATTCTTTACCTAGTGAGCTATTGCGTGTGGGACCCAAGTGCAGTAGCTCCTCTGCAAGACCTGATTCCTTCCATCCTGCCGAAGCAGTCGCGGGGAAACAAAATGCAGTCGGTATCCGTCTTCGGATTGCTGATTGTTCCCGCCTGACCCGCCGCCTGAGAGGGAATGAATCCTTGGATCCCGGAGTCCGCATTCACCATGGTAGAAAACCATAATCCTGACATTAACGAGAGCAAACCCCTGACCACCGAAACGGAAGTCCTAACGCCCCACGCGACAGACGATCATACTGGCCTGTCATCTGAATCCACCTCCACCCAACCGCATGAGTCTTCGACCCAACAGCATCAGACCGCCCGCGAAGCGTCGAGTGCAGCTGCGCAGCATGCTCCCCCCGCTGCCGCAGCGCACGCCTCTGCAGACCACGGCACCGTTGCCACGGTAACCGCCACTGCAGCCGACGAATCCGACGATGACCTGAACTACGACGCAGCCGATTTCGCTGCCGCACTCGCCAATTTCGATCGCGAGCAGGCCGCCGAATCCGCTGCTGCCCAGAACCTGACCGTCGAAGAGGTCATCGTTACCGGCACTGTAGTCAAAGTCACTGACAAGCATGTTGTTGTCGACATTGGGCTCAAGTCCGAGGGTCTCATCCCGCTGGAACAGGTGCTGGATATCCATGGCGTCTCGAAGTTCAAGGCCGGCGATTCGGTTGAGGTTGTGGTCGAGCGGGAGGAGCCGGAAGGCGGCTACCTGGTCAGCTATGACAAGGCTCTCCGGCACAAGGTCTGGGACAAGCTGGAGCAGGCGGCGAATGACAAGACACCCGTCAAGGGCATGGTTCTGGGTCGCGTCAAAGGCGGTCTTACTGTCGACATCGGCATCAAGGCGTTTCTTCCCGGCTCACAGGTCGAGGTTCGCCCCGTCCGTAATCTTGACGGCTACATCGGCACGGAGATCGAAGTCCGCGTTATCAAGCTGAACAAGAAGCGCGGCAACGTCGTCATCAGCCGCAAGGAGCTCCTCGAAGAGGATCAGAACGCCAAGAAGGCGGTCACCCTCTCGACCCTGGAAGAAGGCAGCGTTCTTACCGGCACGGTGAAGAACCTCACCGACTACGGCGCATTCGTCGATCTGGGCGGCCTCGATGGTCTGCTCCACATCACCGACATGAGCTGGGGCCGGCTGACGCATCCCCGCGACCTCGTCAACGTTGGCGACGAGATCCAGGTGAAGGTGCTGAAGTTCGACAAGGAGAAGCAGCGCGTCTCGCTCGGCTTCAAGCAGCTGACGCCTGACCCGTGGCTCGATGCAACCGAGCGCTACCCGATCGGGGCGCAGGTTCGCGGCCGTGTGCTCTCGGTTACAGACTACGGTGCGTTCATCGAGCTGGAGCAGGGCATCGAAGGGCTCGTCCACGTCTCCGAGATGACCTGGAGCAAGCGGATGAAGCATCCGTCGAAGATGGTCAAGCCTGGCGATGAGGTCGACACCATCATCCTGAGCGTGAATCCGAACGACCGTCGCATCTCGCTCGGCATGAAGCAGCTCCAGGAAAACCCCTGGGAGCAGCTTGAGGACAAATACCCGACCGGCGCCATCATCGAAGGCCGCGTTCGCAACCTCACCGACTTCGGCGCCTTCATCGAGATCGAGGATGGCATTGATGGCCTCGTGCATGTCTCGAATCTGAGCTGGACCAAGCGGATCAAGCACCCCTCCGAGGTTCTGAAGAAGGGTGAGAAGGTTCGCGCAATCGTCCTGGGCGTCGAGCCCGAGAACCGCCGTCTGTCGCTTGGCGTGAAGCAGCTGCAGCCGGATGTCTGGGACACGTTCTTCGCGCAGCATCGTGTAGGCGACGTCATCAAGGGCAAGATCCTGCGCACCGCGCAGTTTGGCGCCTTTGTCGAAATCGCCGAAGGAGTCGAAGGCTTGTGCCACGTCTCCGAGGCGATCGGTCCAGACGGGAAGCCAGTGGCGATGGATGTGGACTCAGAGCACGAGTTCAAGATCGTCAAGATGAATCAGGAAGAGAAGAAGGTAGGCTTGAGCATCCGTGCTGTTGGCGAAGAGGCCAGCCGCGCTGAGGTCGAGAGCTACAAGGAGCGCGAGAAGACCCCCAAGGGCAACAACTCGGGTTCCTCTTCCTCCTCCTCGAGCAACAGTAGCAGCACGACGCTGGGTGACCTGATCAACTGGAAGCGCTCTGAATTTGAGAAGGATTAAGCTCGGATCTAAGCAGCACTAAAGAGGCCGTCCCAAGTGGACGGCCTTTTTACTGCCACGGCGAGAACGTCGCCGGCCCTCTCGTCGCCATCTTCGGATCTCTTTGGCAGCTGCAAAAGGGCCATCCAAAATGGACAGCCCTTTGGTGCGGTGC
>DATMPD010000329.1:0-2775 GCA_035567955.1 Edaphobacter sp. | reverse complement strand
ACGGGGCCGGTTTCGGCCGGAGGCGAGCCGAATCTGGTGGGTTATTTTTCTCTGGTGATTGTGGCAACTCTGGGGCTGTTTACCCTTTGGGCGGTGGTGAGCTGGGCGCTGGCGATCGCTCCGTTACTGGCGATGCTGCGTAGGTTAGGTGTGGGTGGAAGCCTGGCGGCGGCTTTTCGGTTGGGGCCTCTGAAGGCAAAGCTGGTGGAGATCAATCTGGTGATGGGGATTGTGAAGATCGCGCTGATCGTGCTCGCGATGGTGTTTTCGGCGACACCGCTGCCGTTTGAAAGCGTGACTACCCCGGACTTTTTGTTGTGGTGGTGGGTGGGGGTAACCGTCCTGTATTTTCTAGGTTCGGATTTCTTTCATGTGGCGCGGCAAGTGGCCTATCTGCGATTGTGGCGCGCCTACGAGGACGAAGAAAATTTGGTTCGCGGGTAGGCACAAATTCTGCATCTCATTCGACAGGCCTTGAATTCTTGTTCGGAGATCGACTATGTCCTTTGGAATTTATGCGGTTGGCTACTTGATTCTGATCGCGGGTGTGGCATATTTGGCCCATCTGATGCATATTCCGCAGCACTACATTGTTGCGATTGCAGTGATCATGCTCGGAATTGGAGTGGTGACGGGTGTGCAGACCACCCGACATAAGGATCCGAGCTAGGCCGCTTGTGCTTTTGCGGGCCAATAGCTGCTTGATGACGCAGCGGTATCTCCCAATTTGTAGGGGTTTAAAGGAAGGAAAAATTTTCCTCACGTCAGGAGGAAAACCTGCATCTCATTATGTACCGGGCCCACTTCTTGTCTGGAGACAGCTATGCCCTCCCTCCTTTTTTTTCTTGGATATCTCCTTACGGTTGTCGTTGTGTCGTGGCTGGCGCATCTCAGTCACATCCCCGAACCTTATATCTTTGCGATTGTGGTGATCATGCTTGGTATCGGCGCTGTGTCGGGCTTTGAGCACGACCGTCAAAAGAATTCGCGCTACTGACTGATAAAGAGCCCGCTGCGGTCGCGGTTACACTGGGTAAGTGGATACCTCTACGATCGTCATTCTGGATTTTGGGTCGCAGTATACGCAGCTGATTGCGCGGCGTATTCGTGAGTTCAATGTTTTTTCTGTGGTGCTGCCCTGTACTGCTCCGCTGGAGCAGGTGAAGGCGCTGAAGCCGAAGGGTGTAATTCTTTCCGGCGGGCCTTGCTCTGTGTATGACGCGGAGGCTCCGGCGGCGGATGAGGCTGTGCTGGCGATGGGTGTGCCAGTGCTGGGAATTTGTTATGGCTTGCAGTTTATTGTGCATCATCTTGGGGGGAAGGTGGTGGGGGCGGCGGCTCGGGAGTATGGGCATGCGGAGGTGACGGTGGTGGCGGAGACGCCGCTGTTCCGTGGATTGCCGGGAAGCCTGAATGTGTGGATGTCTCATGGAGATCATGCGGAGGCGCTACCGGACGGGTTTGAGCTGACGGCGAAGACGGCCAATGCTGTGGCGGGGATTGCGGATGAGGCGCGGAGGATCTGGGCGGTGCAGTTTCACCCGGAGGTTGCGCATACGCCGCAGGGAATGGAGTTGCTGCGGAACTTCTGCCTGGATATCTGCGGGGCGAAGCAGGATTGGACGCCGGAGCACTTTATCCAGTCGACGGTAGAGCGCGTGCGGGCGCAGGTTGGCGATGGACATGCGATCTGCGGGTTGAGCGGCGGCGTGGATTCTTCGGTCGCTGCCGTTCTGGTTGCGCGGGCGATCGGCGATCGGCTGACTTGTATCTTCGTGAATAATGGCGTGCTGCGGAAGGATGAGTTTCGCAAGGTGCAGACGACGATGCGGGAACAACTTGGGCTGAATGTGGTTGCTGTGGATGCGAGTGAGAGATTTCTAGGGAAGCTCGTGGGCGTGATCGATCCGGAGATGAAGCGCAAGGTGATTGGAAATGAGTTCATTTCTGTGTTCGATGATGAGGCCGCGAAGATTTTTGAGGCGGAGAAGAGTGCGGGGGAGAAGATTGCGTGGCTGGTGCAGGGGACCCTCTATCCGGATGTGATTGAGTCTTCGAGTGTGCATGGGCCGTCGCATACGATCAAGAGTCACCATAATGTGGGGGGGCTTCCGGCGGATATGAAGTTGAAGTTGATTGAGCCGCTGCGGGACCTGTTCAAGGATGAGGTGCGGCGGATTGGGCGGGATCTGGGGATGCCGGAGGAGATCATTGAGCGGCAGCCGTTTCCGGGGCCGGGGCTTGCGGTGAGGATTCTAGGGGAGGTGACGGCGGAGCGGGTGGCGATCCTGCAGGAGGCGGATGCGATCGTAGTGGATGAGATTCGGAAGGCTGGCTTGTATCGCAAGGTCTGGCAGAGTTTTGCGGTGTTGTTGCCGGTGAAGTCGGTGGGGGTGATGGGGGATCAGAGGACGTATGCGAATACCTGTGCGGTGCGGGCGGTGGAGAGTGAGGATGGGATGACGGCGGATTGGGCTCCGCTGCCTTATGAGGTGCTGCGAACGATTTCAAGCCGGATTGTGAGTGAGGTTCGGGGGATCAATCGCGTCGTGTACGACATTACGTCGAAGCCTCCGGGGACGATTGAGTGGGAGTAAGCCTGGGAGATTAGGGCTGCTGATCAGGTTTCATGGGGGCGGAGCGGCGCGGGGTAGTTTCCACGACGATGCGGGTGTTTTTGGCGAAGTCGATCTTCTGGCCTTTAGCGATCCAGCGGTAATAGGTGGCGCGCGCTGCGCCGTAGTAGCCAATGCCGGCCGCGACGTTGGGTGAGAC
>DATMPD010000328.1:0-11087 GCA_035567955.1 Edaphobacter sp. | reverse complement strand
AGAACCGCAAACACCGCCGTCCAGATCGCGAACCGAACCGCCGCCGTTGTCCGCGGTACCAGACGCAGACAAAGCGCCACAGCCGCCGCCAGTACCATACCCTGCCAAAGCCCTGACACAAACGAACTCGCTACCAGCCGCGACACACTCTCCACACCCTGCATCAGGTTCAGATCCATCAAGGTCATCGATCTTCCCCCACACGATCATCCGCTGCTGCAGCGATCGCCTCTCTCAAACGTTGCAGTTCCTCCAGAGTCACCTCATCGTCACCAAGCAGCGAAAGCAGCAGCCGCTCCCGCGAGTTGCCGAAAAACCGCTGCATCATATGACGAACTTCGGACCGCCCCGCCTCTTGCTCGGCCACGCAAGGCAGATACAGGAACGCCCTGCCTTCCTGCCGGTGCCGCACATAGCCCTTCTGCTCCAGAATGCGAATCGTTGTCAGCACCGAGTTATAGGCCAGCGCCGCCCCTTCCGGCATCGCCGCCACCAGGTCGCCCACGGCCGACTCCCCCCGGGCCCACAGGATCTTCATGAGCCGTAACTCAGCTTCCGTCAATGTATTGGACTTCTTCGGCGGCATAGAAATATATCGCCGGCCCTCACCGGATATCCGGAAAAAGAACCGAACTAATCTTCAGACGATCAACTAATCGATTAGTTAGCGACACAAGAGAAAATAATCCATCCGCCGAACGCCCTATTTCACCAACTCCCGGTAGTCCTCCCGCACGGGGGTAAACACATCCAGCACCTCCGAAGCCTCCAGCGCTGTAGCCTGGTGCTCCACCCCGCCATCCACCACAAAGCTATCCCCGGCGCGAACCTCAAACAACCGCCCAGCCACATCCACCTGAATCGCCCCACTCACCACATACACCAGCTGATGATGCGGATGGCTATGCCGCGCCCCCACCCAGCCCTGCTCAAAGTAATGCCGCACCAGCATCAGCTGGTCGCTATGCGACAGCACCTGCCGCTTCATCCCCGGCTCCGGATCAAACGTCCGCGCATCGCCCGTCCTCACAAAACTCATCTCGCTCACACTCATAAAATCACCCTCACACAAAGTCTTCGGCCAAATACATCCAACCACACATTTACTCTTACACAAGAGAGGCACCGCCTGCGATGATCCGTCTCGAAGAAATCACCATCATCAACGCACCCATCCAACGCTGCTTCGATCTCGCCCGCAGCGTCAAGGTCCATCTCGTCGCCAACATCCACTCCGGCGAACAAGCTCTGGCCATCGGCGGCATTACCTCCGGCCTCCCCGAACTCTCCCAGCGCGTCACCTGGCGCGCGAAACACTTCGGCCTCTGGCAGAACCTCACCAGCGAATACACTGCTATGCAGCCACCCACCTACTTCCAGGCCACCATGGTCAAAGGTATCTTCCGCTCCATGCAGGCCGACCACTACTTCCGCACCCTCCCCTCCGGCACCACCGAGATGAAAGACCTCTTCCGCGTAGCCGCCCCCCTCCCCATCCTCGGCCTACTAGCCGAAATCCTCTTCCTCCGCCGTTACATGCTGATGCTCCTCCGCGAACGCAACACCGTTATCAAACAAATCGCCGAATCCTCCGACTGGCAACGCTATCTTCCCGTCCCAACCGCTACCAGGAAATAAAACCCACATGCGAATCGTCATCCCCGGCGGCGCCGGACAGGTAGGCCAAATCCTCGCCCGACACTTTCACGCGAACAACCACACCGTCACCGTCCTCAGCCGGACTCCGCATCCTGCCCCTTGGCGCGTCATTCCATGGGATGGCGTCACCCACGGCCCATGGGTCGACGAGCTCGAAAGCAGCGACGTCTGCATCAACCTCGCAGGCCGCAGTGTCAACTGCCGCTACTACCCCGCCAATCGCCGCGCCATCTTCGACTCCCGCGTCCAATCCACGCAGCTTCTCAACGAAGTCATCGCCGGGCTCAATCACCCT
The DNA here is from genome assembly GCA_035567955.1 of Edaphobacter sp. Classification (GTDB taxonomy): domain Bacteria; phylum Acidobacteriota; class Terriglobia; order Terriglobales; family Acidobacteriaceae; genus Edaphobacter. The sequence goes on along the minus strand of DATMPD010000328.1, from coordinate 9,133 downwards.
CCGGCCGTCTGGCTCAACGCCAGCACCGCCACCATCTATCGCCACTCCCTCGACCGCCCCATGGACGAAGCCACCGGCGAACTCGGCGGCAACGAACCCGGGGCACCCGACACCTGGAACTTCTCCATCCAGGTCGCCAAAGCCTGGGAAGAAGCCTTCTTCTCCACGCCCACGCCCCGCACCCGCAAAGTCGCCCTCCGCAGCGCCATGACCTTCAGCCCAGACCCCGGCGGGGTCTTCGACGTCTTCCTCAGCCTGGTCCGCCACGGCCTCGGCGGCACCAACGGCCCCGGCGATCAATTCGTCTCCTGGATCCACGAAACCGACTTCATACGCTCCATCGAACTCCTCATCGCCACGCAGGACTTCACCGGCGTGGTCAACCTCGCCTCCCCGCATCCGCTCCCCAATCGCGACTTCCTCCGCGCGATACGCGAAGCCTGGGGCACCCGCATCGGCCTGCCCACTACCTCGTGGATGATTGAGATCGGCACCTTCCTCATGCGCACCGAATCCGAACTCATCCTGAAGAGCCGCCAAGTCGTCCCCGGCCGTCTTCTCGCCGCCGGTTTCCAGTTCACTTTTCCCCGTTGGCCGGAAGCCGCCCGCGACCTGGTCACCCGTTGGAAACACGAAAATTTACTGGGTAAGTCGTTGCAGCCGTAGTATCGTCTGTTCCATGGCCGCCGAAGACGCAAACGATCTGCGCAGAGGGCTCGAAAATAACGAGATTATTCCGTATTTTCAGCCACTCGTAGAACTTCGCACCGGCCTTCTTCGCGGCTTCGAAGCCCTCGCCCGCTGGCAGCATCCGCAACGCGGCCTCATCCCGCCAAACGAGTTCATTCCCCTCGCCGAATCGTCTGGACTGCATGGTCTCCTCACCGGCAAACTCCTCACCGCCGTCTTCGCCGCCGCAAAAGACATTCCCGGTCATCTCACCCTGTCGGTCAACATCTCCCTCACCCAGTTAACCGACCTAAGTCTCCCCCGGCACATCTGCTCCGCCGCCGAACATGCAAAATTTCCCCTCCACCGGCTCATCCTCGAGATCACCGAAAGTGCACTCGTCGGCAACACCGAACACGCCGCTCGCATCGCCACCGAGTTGAAGGAGCAGGGCTCCCGTCTGGCGCTTGACGACTTCGGAACCGGCTACTCCAGTCTCCGCCACCTCCAACTCCTTCCCTTCGACGAACTCAAGATCGACGCCAGCTTCGTCCGCTCCATGACGCATACACGAGAGAGCAGAAAGATCGCCGCCGCCATCGTTGGTCTCGGCAACAGTCTTATGCTCACCACCGTCGCCGAAGGCGTCGAAGACCAGGCCATCGCCGACATGCTCCTTTGGCTCGGCTGCGACATCGGCCAAGGCTGGCTCTATGGCCGTGCCGTCCCACCCGAACAGCTCCCCGAAACTCTCGAAGAAAGACTGACCCCAGCGCCCCCAGCCAACTCCGCGGAACCCCATTCTGCAGCCGCGACTTCGACTCTCCCTCTGCGCCTCGAGGCTCTCCCTACCCAGCGCCTCGCTCAGCTCAATGCCATCTACGACGGCGTCCCTGTCGGACTCTGTTACCTCGATCGCAACCTGCGCTACGTCAGTGTCAACAAACGCCTCGCAGAGATGCACAACCTTCCCGTCGCCTCCCACCTCGGCCGCCACATCTCCGAAGTCATCCCGGAGAAATTTCCTCAATGCGAGCCCTACCTCCTCCGTGCGCTCGACGGCATACCCCACACCGGTCTCGAAATCAGTTACCCCGACCCTCATCGGCCGCGCGTGACCCGCACCATCCTCGTCTCCTACCAGCCGGCGCGCGACGAAGTAGACGAGGTCGTCGGAGTCTCGATCTGCGTCGTGGACATCACTCGCCGCAAGCAGGCGGAACAGGCTCTCGTCGAAAGCGAGGACCACTATCGCAATGCCGTCGAGCTCAGTCCTCAGGTCCCCTGGACCGCAGATCCCAACGGAATGATCCTCGACACCAGCCACAGGTGGGAGGCTCTTACCGGACTCAACAAGGAGGAGTCGTTGGGAAAGGGTTGGATTCGTGCTCTTCACCCCGACGACCGTCAACCTACACTCAAAGCATGGGAAAAAGCTCTTCGTACCGGAGAACTCCTTGACGTTCAGTACCGCATCAGCTGCCCCGATTGTGAATGGCGATGGATGAGGGTCCGCGCCGCTCCGCGACGGGACGAAGACGGCAAGATCATCCGCTGGTACGGCACCCTGGAAGACATCGACGACTACAAAAAATCCGAAGAAGCCCTGCGCCAAAGCGAAGCCCGGCTGCAGGCCATCTTTAACGCCGCCCCAATCGGTATCGTTATCGCCGATTCCCCGGATTGCCACGTCGTCATGAGCAATCCCCGCGCAGAAGAAATTCTTCGTAGCGTCGTCGCGCCTCTTACTCTCATCGACGACTACTGTCGGGAATCACGCGCCAACACTCCCGGCGGCCTGCTGGACCAGCGGCAACTGAGACCGCTCGCCAGTGCCATCATGGGCGGAAGGTTGATCGGACCCCGAGAGGAACTCCGCTATAACGATGACGGCACAAGTACATGGATCAGCCTCACCGCCGCTCCGGTCATCGACATCGATGGTAAGATCTCCGGCGGCGTTGTAGCCATCCAGGACATCGACGAGGAGAAACGCGAGAGGAATCGTCTCGCAGAACTCGCCGACGCCCTGAAAAACAAACTCGCGACACACCGTTAGCGACCTACTTCGCCCCTGCCTTTGCCAGCCCCCGATACTTCAGCATAGGCTCAATATTCGGCGCACTGCCCAGCCAAGCCTCATACATCTTCGCCAGATCCTCCGTATTCCCCCGCGACAACACCATCTTCCGCAACCGGTCTCCATTAGCCCGCGTCAGCCCGCCATGCTCCTGAAACCACTGGAACGCATCGTCGTCCAGCATCTCGGCCCACAGATACGCGTAGTACCCCGCCGCATAGCCACCACCCCATATATGCGAGAAATAGCTCGACCGGTAACGCGGCGGCACATAGCTCAGCGTCAATCCTTTTTTCTCCAGAGCCGCCTTCTCAAACTCATCCGGCTTCTCGAGCGCCGCGCCCACCGGCAGCGTGTGCCACTGCATATCCAGCTCCGCCGCGGCCAGGAGCTCGGTCAGCTTATACCCCTGGTTGAAGCCCTCCGCCTTCTTGATCTTCGCCGCCAGCTCCACCGGCATCGCCGCACCCGTCTTGTAGTGCTTCGCATAATGATGGAAGATCGCAGGATACGTCGCCCAGTGTTCATTGAACTGCGACGGAAACTCCACAAAGTCCCGCGCCACCGAGGTCCCCGACAGCAGCGGATACTCCGTCGCCGCAAACATACCATGCAGCGCATGCCCAAACTCGTGGAACATCGTAATCACGTCGCTGAAGCTGATCAGCGACGGCTCCCCTTCCGCGGGCTTTGGCAGATTCGCGACGTTATAAACCACCGGCAGCGTCCCCAGCAGCTTCGACTGCCGCACCAGGCTCCCCATCCAAGCCCCGCCATTCTTGTTATCGCGCTTGTAGTAGTCGCAGTACCAAAGCGCCAGCAGCTTCCCATCAGCCTCCATCACCTCATACACCCGCACATCCGGATGCCACACCGGAATATCCTTCCGCTCCTTGAACGTCAGCCCATATAACTGATTCGCCGCATAAAACACCCCGTTCTGCAGAATGTTATTCATCTCGAAGTAGGGCCGCACCTCCGCCTCATCGAGATCAAACTTCGCTTTCCTTACCTGCTCGGAATAAAACTCCCAGTCCCAGGGATGCACTTCAAATCCACCCTTCTGAGAATGAATCACCGCCTGAATATCCTTCGCTTCACTCGCCGCGTTTGTCGTCGCCGGCGGCACCAGCGCATCCATAAACTTCAGCGCGTTCTCCGGAGTCTTCGCCATCTGATCTTCCAGTTTCCACCCCGCATAGCTGTCAAACCCCAGCAGTTTTCCCTTCTCCGCCCGCAGCTGCGCCAGCCTCGCAATCGTCTCCCGCGTGTCATTCGCATCCCCCCGCTCAGCCCGCGTCCACGAGTCCTCAAACAACGCCTGCCGCGTCGCCCGCACCTGCAGCGAAGAAAGATACGGCTGCTGCGTCGTATTCTGCAGCGGAAGCACCAATCCCTCCTTTTTCCTGTCCTTTGCCGCCCGCTCCGCCGCACCGATCTCGGCCTCAGTCAGTCCCGCCAGCGCGGTCTTATCCTTGGTGAAGTAGGCCGCATCCTTGGTAGCCGCCAGCACCTTGCTCCGAAACCCATTCGAAAGCGTCGACTCCTCCTCGTTAATCTTCTTCAGCTTCTCTTTGTCCGCATCCGACAGCTTCGCGCCCAAATGCACAAACCGCTGGTAGTAATACTCCACCAGCCGAAGCCCCTCCGGGCTCAGCTTTAGCGACTCCCGCTTCTCATACACCACAGCCACCCGATGAAACAGCTTCGCATCCAGAAAGATCGCATCGCTATGCGCCGCCAGTTTCGGAGCCTCCTCCTGCTGCACCTTCTCCAGCATCGGATTCGTATTCGCCCCCGTCACCGCATTGAACGCCGCGTAGGCCCGCTGAAACAGTGCCCCCGTCTTCTCCATCGCCACAATCGTGTTCTCAAACGTAGGAGCCGCCGGATTATCCGCAATCGCGCGAATCTCGTTCCTCTGCTCGGCCATTCCAGCCTCGATTGCGGGCTGATAGTCGCCATCCTTAGTCCTGTCAAACGGCGGCGCCTGAAAAGGCAGCGTACTCGGCGCATAGAACGGGTTAGCCGGGCCAAAACCCGCATCAGTAGTCTGGGCTGCTAAAACAATCGGGCTCATCATGATCACACCGGCAAGAACTATCTGCATCTCCAAAACCACACTGTTCATTCCCCAGAGACGCATCCGATTCTTCACCGCTCTTCATCTCCCTCAAAACAACTTTGAAACGATTCTAATGGGTCGATTCCTGACCCTGCACTTCATCAGCCCGATCTAGGCAGATTCACAAATGCTTTAGAGGTAAAAGACAAACAGCTGAAGTACCGAAAAACCGAGTCACTGGGAACCGGTCCTTCAACCGTTGCTCCGTCCGAAACGCACGCATCGAGATTCCTGCTGAATTATTCAAGCCATTCCCCCCGGACAAAGTACAATCGCCACCATCCATGCAGAATGACACCAAGCCCCCCCGCACTCCTCTGCCCACGGCCCTGCCGGCGCTCCAAGAGCTTGATCTGCACGCGCGCTACTACTCCTCCCGCACGGGTGGCGATTTCTTCGACGCCGTAGCCGCCGGCCCGCACGTTGTCTTCTTCCTTACCGACATTGCCGGCGCCCGCAGCGAAGCCCACACCATCGCCTCCGCGACGCAGGACGTTTTTCGCCATCGCGTCCCTCAGCTCTTCACCACCCAAGTTATCAATATGATGGACGTCCTCGGGATCCTCGCGCACGAGATCAACCAGGCCATCTATAACGCCGCGGGCGGATCCCGCCTCGCCCCTACCTTCCTCGGCTGCTTCAACCTCCCGCTCGGCCTCCTCGCCTACATCAACTCCGGCGGCCCGCCAGCCATCTTTCGCGACAGCGACGGCACCCGCCTCCTCGGACATGTCACCATGCCCCTGGGCCTCTTCACTCATCTCACCTTCGAGCCTGCCATCCAGGCCTTCGAGCCCGGCGCCCGCATGCTTCTCGTTACCAGGGGAATCCTTGAAGCACAACGCGGCCGCGAACTATTCGGCGTCGAGCGAGCGACCGCAGTGCTCCAGAATATTCCCGACGGCTCAGCCTTCGACCTTTGCGGCGTCACCCTCGAGGACGCGCATGAATTCAGAAAACCATCCTGGTACAGCCCCGAAAGACTACCCTTCATCAAATCCCAACCCGTCGAAGACCTCACCGCAGTCGCCCTCGTCCGTGCTCGCTAAAAAATTCGCCGGAAAGGGCCCCCTTCACAGTTGAAGTACGCAGTTACGGTTGCTTTTTTGTTTGTCATTCCGCAGCACAGGCGGAGGAATCTGCTGTTGCCTTCTGCCGTGTCCATGCCCCTTGCGTTTTCGGGATTAGCAAGGCCTTTTCTCTACGAAATTCATTACTGCGCCACCCGCCAGGGCGAAGTAGTCGTCCACCCACGCAATTCCTTCGTGGCCCACTCCGTCGACTTGTCCTTATGGCAAGAAGTACAAGGATTCGGAATCCCCGACTGCTCCGTCTCCACCGGCGAAATAAACCGGAACGTATGCGCGCTAACAAAATTATCTTTGATCGTCTGCTCGATCTTCGGCATATGACACGCCACGCACGAACTCCCCGCACTCCCCTCAGCATGATGGGTATGCTCGCTCACCGTCCCACGCAACCCCGCTGGATTGTTCAAATCTTTCGCATGGCACGACAGGCAAAGCGCATTCCCAGTCGCGATCAGATTCGAAGGATTCTCGGCGCTATGCACCTGGTGGCAATCAAAGCAGCGCAACTGCCGGTGATACATATTGCTCTGCGTAAAATCGTTCCCCTGCATCCTGTTCTTGTGCGCCGTCAGATCCGCATATTGAAAAAAGTTCGTAGTCCCCGGCTTCAAATCCTCCAGCCTCCAGTAATCGACCAGCCGTTCGCCCGGCAGAAAGCCTACCGGCCAGTCGTAGTACTTCCCTCCAATCGGATTCGCCGGTGGACGCCCCTGGCTGTGGCACTGAATACAAGTGTCGTTTCCTCGCACATAATCCAGCCGCTGAGGATTCACAATGTTCTCCCGCGTCGGATGTGCAACATGCAAACTCCCCGGCCCATGGCACTTCTCGCACCCCACATTCCACTCTGTCACCTGGTGAGTCTCCACGTTGTAGTTCACCGAGTGGCATCCATCACACGTGGGCCCCGTAGGCCGGTCAAAGTTCGTCGGCCCATAGAACGGAACCCACCAATCCGTGCCGCTCTCCACGTGATACGGCAGCCATCGCTTCTTCGCCACGTCCCACTGCGCCGGAAAAGGATAATAGTCATCCCCGCGCTTCGTAAAATACCGCTGCTTCCAACGGCTCCCATAAACAAACGCAACCTGATCGAGCCCGAATGTAACCAGCGGATCGGGATGAAGAAAATCTCCCAACACCGCCTCGGGATGCTGCTTAGGATCGCGAACCACATTTGCCATACGAGTCTGCTTCCAACTCGTGTACGTCGCAGCATGACAACTCTTGCAGCTCTCCGATCCTACGAAATGAGCCTTCGGCGCGGTCGTCTGCGGGGCCGCCCCACGCGGCAGCAGCATCATCGAGAGAGCAGCGAAGACCACCCCAATCCGAAACCCCGCCACTACGAAACCTCGCTCTACGAAACCTCGCACACTCTCACCGCAACCAGCCTTCATATCTCCGCAATTCCCAACCCTGCAATCGATATAACTGCAAAAACCAGTTCGTACTGAAGCCAGTCTACGTCGAGAGCCAGCGAGCGGTCAGCCACTGCAGGACGATTTCAGTATTAAATCTTCTGCTGCCTGTCCCTCTATATGAGCATCCGTGTCATCCGTGCGGATCCGTGTTTTGACTTGTCTGTCTTCCATTAAAATGGAACTACCTCCGTCCTGTATCATCCGCTTGAATCCATGTCCTCCCTCCACCAGCAACTCGGCCCGATCGACATCTACCTCTTCGACCAGCTTCTTCGCAGCAACATCATGCCCGGCATGCGAGTCCTCGACGCCGGCTGCGGCTCCGGCCGCAATCTCGTCTACCTTCTCCGCGAAGGCTACGAGGTCTTCGCCTCCGACCAGAATCACGAAGCCATCGCACAAACCCGCGCTCTCGCCGCCGCCCTCTCCCCTCATCTCCCCGCGGAAAACTTCCGCGTCGAATCCATCGAGTCCATCTCCCACTCCGACAACACCTTCGACCTCGTCATCTGCAGCGCCGTCCTTCACTTCGCCCGCAACGACGCGCACTTCAACGCCATGCTCGAAAACCTCTGGCGAGTCCTCAAGCCCAACGGCCTCCTCTTCTGCCGCCTCGCCTCCACCATCGGCATGCCCCACCAACACCTCACCGGCCACCGCTACCGCGCCCCCGACGGCGTCGAGCGCTTCTGCGTCGACGAAGCCCTGCTCATGAACCTGACCAGAAAGCTAGGCGCACAACTAGTCGACCCCATCAAGACCACCGTAGTCCAAAATCAACGCTGCATGTCCACCTGGATTCTCCGCAAGCCTGCACACTAATGCAGGAAGCTGCAAGCCCGTGCATCTCGAAAAGCTTTCATCTAACGGAGCGAGTCCGACAAGGATACCTGCAAAGGCGAGGGTATCCACAACGGCATTCTGCTTCACGAAAACTAGTTTTTGAAGAAGTTTTTGGCCAGGAAGAGGACGTTGGCGGGGCGTTCGGCGAGGCGGCGCATGAAGTAGGGGTACCACTCGGGGCCGAAGGGGATGTAGACGCGGACGCCGTAGCCCTCGTCGGCGAGGCGGCGCTGGAGATCGCGGCGGACGCCGTAGAGCATCTGGAACTCGAAGACGTGCTTGTCGATCTTGTGCTTGTTGACGAAGTGGCGCATCTTGTCGACGATGGCCTCGTCGTGGGTGGCGATGCCGCAGAAGACGCCCTTGTCAGTTTTCGGATTGGTGTAGGTGACCATGCGCTTCATCAGGTTGACGTAGTTAGCGTCGACGTCGGCCTTGGCGGGGAAGGCGACGTCGGGGCCCTCTTTGTAGGCTCCCTTGCAGAGACGGATGCGAATTCCCTGCCCTAGCAGGCGCTCGACGTCACCTTCGGTGCGGAAGAGGTAGGCCTGGAGGACTGTTCCTACGCGGCCGGGAAAGCGGGCGGCGAGACGCTCGGTGATGGCGATGGTGGCCTCGGTGTAGGGGGAGCCTTCCATGTCGATGCGGACGAAGGTGTTGGCCTGATCGGCGTGGTGGACCATCTCGCCTACGATGCGCTCAGCGAGTGCGGGGTCGAAATCCATGCCCATCTGCGAGAGCTTTACGCTTACGTTGGCGTTGAGGTTGCGAATCTGGATGGCGTCGAGGAGCTGATGGTAGACGTCGGCGGAGGCCTGGGCTTCGGCTTCGGTCGTGACACTTTCTCCGAGGGCGTCGAGGCTTACGGCGATGCCTTCGCTGTTAACGCGCTTACAGGCAG
>DATMPD010000327.1:0-4889 GCA_035567955.1 Edaphobacter sp. | reverse complement strand
CGAAAGGTAAATTTCTGAATGATAACGAACGTTGCTGTATCTCGCATGGTTCCTGTCGGGCTTCTGCGCTTTTCTCTCTCCAAGACACAGCTGATGGAAGCGAATCCTATGACCGGCAAACCCACGCAGTTTTCAACTGCGTTGCCACCCATCGGCAGTGCTTGACGAATGATTCCGATAGCTTATGTAGACAGGGCCGACCAGCAAGACCACAATTCAATTCAGGAAGCGCACCCTCATGAAGACTCGTTCCACACGTCGTACGTTTCTCGCAGGCCTCGGCGCCGCCGCCGCCGTGACTACACTGCCGTCATTCGCTGCAACCAACCGCTTGCCTGGTGTCCACTTCGGTTACGCCGCTATCACCTGGGGCAACGAAGAGCGGCAGGCAGTTGACGATATTGCAGCGGCTGGTTTTCACGGCATACAGTTTCGCGCCAATGCCGTCGCAGATTTCAAACCGGCGGAGGTCAAGGAACTTTTGGCCCAGCACAAACTTACCTTTGTGGCTCTTTCCAGCGGCGAAGTCTCTGTTGATGAGCCTGAGGCAGAGCAGATCGCGAAGCACGCCGCCAATGCGCAGTTCGTCAAAGATTCAGGCGGCCTGTATCTTCAGATACTGGATAAACTCACGACCTATACGCGGCCGGCCACTCCGGATGAGTGCAAGCGTCTGGGCAGGCTCCTAACCGAGTTGGGCAAACGAACTGCCGATATCGGCATTCCTCTCGGTTACCACAATCACCTCAATACGCTCAGCCAACGTCCGGCGAATCTGGATATCATCCTCGAAAACACAGATCCTAAATACGTCGGGCTTGAGCTTGATACCGCCCACCTGGTCGCGGGCGGAGGCGACCCGGCGAAGGCGATTGAAAAGTATCATGACCGCTTGCTCTTCCTTCATCTTAAGGACGTGCACGATATTCCCGCGGATACACCCAAAGCAAGATATCCCTTCGAGTTTGTCGAGCTTGGACGGGGCCGCGTGGACTTTCCTTCCGTCTTCGCCGCGCTGGAGAAGGTTAAGTTCCACGGCTGGGCGATCGTTGAACTCGATCGTGTTCCGGACAAGACGAGGACGCCGAAGGAGTCGGCCATTATAAGCAAGGATTATCTTGAGCAGAAGTTAGGGAGAACGATCTAGTGCTGGTGTTCCATGTACGGCTGGCTACTTGGGAGTCTTCTGCGGGCAGCGTGCATCGTAGTCCGCCTGCATTTGCCGCAGCTTCAGGACGCCATAGAAGACGGCGAACACCATGATGATGACCAGGGTTCCGGCGAACTTCTTTTCCAAAGCGTAATCGCCCTGGCGGTAGAAGACATAGCTGGCGATGATCAAAGCGAGAATGAGGGCATTGATGATCCAGTTCACTGCCTTTGATACGACGTAGTGCAGCGTGCCGAAGCCGGACAACTGATAGAGAAGGAACGGCAGGATCGCTACCATCGGGAGCAGTTCGGAGGCTCCGAGTGCAATGTCGACGGTCTGGGGCGCCTTGGCATGCAGGAGATTGCTGTGAGCGAGTTCGTGGAACAGCGAAGGTATCGCGCAGAGGAAGGGCACTACGGCGAGGAGTTCGAGCACGAGGCAACCGCTCCAGGTGCCGGTCCTGGATGAATCGTCGGCACCGGCGCCCGACGAGTCGGCGCCGACGTACAGGCCGCCAACGATGGCGGCTGCACTGGATAGCATGAGGAGCTCGATAGTGATGCCGAAGCTGGCGGGCTCGCCGGTTTTGATCAGCAGCAGGCCCATGAACCCGGGGGTGTAGAACATGATGCGCACTAGACGAGCCCAGACGCGCGCGTCGCGCTCCGGCGGCAGGCTTGGAAGGGGGAGTCCATCGGTTCCGACTGTCTGTCTTGTATCTTTCGCCATTTCAAGAGCCTCGACGAGCTTGAGATTGGATTGACTGGTACGCTAACACACTTATATCCGTTCCCAGCCTAGTTGCATTGGGCGAGGCGTCGAACTGGTATTTTTTTAGGGTTGGGTCTGGGTCTTTTTTCGTTTTGCGGGGGGAATGTGGTTCCCATTAGGAGAGTCGGCGGGACCTGCCGCGGGGAGGCAGAGACTGCGGACGAGTCTGGCGAAGGTGAAGACCAGAGCAACGGCTACGGCGAACCACACTCCATCGAGAACATGGACGACCCAGAGGGGGGCGACGCCGATGTGGCGCAGCAAGGACGGCAGGAAGTTCCATGAGGTGATGTGGGCCGCGTCCCAGGGATCCTCAAACATGGCGGGTGTGTTTAGGCCCCAAGCCTGTCGGCGGCCCAGCGCGAAGGCGGCGATGTTTTTGAAACGAAGAAAAACGACAAAGGTGTGATGCCCGAAGGCGTCCATCTGGTAGATCTCGAGCGGTAACCAGAAAGCGAGGGAGGCGCACTGGATAGCTACGCTGGCTGCGGTGATGGCGAGTCCGGCGTTCCAGATGGTTCGACCGAGTGTCTTTCGGTAACGGAGCAGAAGCGCGATGGCGAGCAGAGTGGTTAATTCAACTGCGCTTGAGATGTAGCGATCGCCCCAGGCGAAGTCGCCGGCCCACCAGAAGTAGTGGGCGTAGAAGACGATATAGGCGCCAAGCATGAGGAACGCGGCCGCAAGAAAGGCTCGCATCGCGGGCGTTAGCCGCTTCCAGAGGAGAGCGGTCAGCAGCAAAGCCAGCAGGAACATCGGGTCAAACAGGAAGACGGTCTTTGCGGGCGCGAGGAAAGGACCGAGGAGGCCGGAGTCGATTCCGCTGCGAATCCATTCTCCGTTGAACGGAAAGCTGGCGGGAAGGGAAGGGTCCATCTGCCGTTGTTCGCGCGCGAACATGTCGACGTAGGTGTTGGACCAGGAGCCGAAGCGGATGAACTGATAAAGGCGATCGAGAGAGAAGAAGACGGCGTAGATGGGAAGAGCCGTGCGCATGTAGGTACGGAGAGTGGGTTGAGCGGCGGGGTTTGGAGTCGTGACGGAGGCGGCCTGCTGCTTCGCGGCGTTGGAGATGTCCGCTTGTCGAGACGCTTCGGTTCGAGTGAAGAATAGTGCCAGCAGGATGAAACAGGCGGCTGCCAGAATGTCGAGAGCTGTGGTGAGGCGTGTGAGGAGGTTGAGGCCAAGTGCGGCCGATCCCCAGAACAGGGCAGGGCGGCTGCCGGTCACGAGCCACTTGTATTGCAGGGCGAAACCGGTGAGAGTGAGCAGGAGGATATAGTTGTTCTCCGTCATGTTCTGCGCATAGTGCAGGTGCGTGGTGGCGCATAGCAGAGCCAGTGTGCCGGCGACGGATTCCCGGGTGGAAAAGCCGAGTAGAGCGAGGAGATGGAAGGCTGCCAATGCCGTAAGCACATTGACGAGGATGTTGGTGCTGATGCTGACGATGATGCTGCGGATGGCTGGATCTTCTTTAGTACTAGCGTAGCTGCTTAGAAAGGGAAGATGGGTTGCGGCGGAACCGGCGAGGTCGGCTGGAAGCATGAGTAAAGATTGGCCGATGCCGTACCAGGCGTAGAGGCGGCCACCGCGGCCGTGAAGCCCGAACTCCGGATATTCGTCGGGAAAGACCTGGGGTTGGCTCGTCCACAGGGAGTGAGCTACCTGCAGGCGATGGGTGGTGTCGGAGGTGCCAAGTTCGCCGGACTGGATGAGGAAGGTGAAGAGAGCGGTGACAAGGAGGAGCAAGGAAACGGCAGGAGAGGGAGCGAGGCGGAGCATTGGTCTCTATGGTACTTGCGACGTCAGCTTTCGTATCCTCGGCAGGCTCGAGTGGCTTGGTCGACGCGGCGCCTAACGGCCGTTGTCGGTATCCAGCGTACCGGTGATATCGGGACTCTCTTCGTCCATCGCCTCGACCGTGCTGTCATCGGTTGCGGGACGGCCATCGCGGACGCTTTCCGCACCGAGAGAGTTTTCACTGCCAGCGGCTGCATTGGGATCAATTTTGGCGGGGGATTTTGTTTCAGGGGTTGCCGTCGCGTCCTGGCCTGAGGTCCCGGTGGGTTTTTCCTGGATTGCGGCCATGGTGCACTCTCCTCGTTTTACTACGAGATAGGATGCAGAGAAGGCGGGTGGTGTTGGGATTGGCCGCGCCGGTACACGCCAGCCAAAAAAGCCAGGCATCCCGGTCATGGAAGGCATCATCTATTTGTGCTGACGCGTCGGTTCTCCAGGTTGCGGCAGGGGCAGCTCTCAGGGCCAAAAGGGAGCTGCCCTTGCTGCGTTTGGGTTCTGGTTACGGATCGGGTGCACGGCTCAGTTAGTCAGTGCTTTGCAAAAGTCCTGACTCGCCGAGCGCTGCCATGCCAGTTAGAACGGGACGCCAAAGTCGATCACGAATTGCGCATAAGGCGTTCAGTTTGTTCATGTCGTCGCGTCCCACAGATACAATCAAGAGGCTTGGGATTCGAAGCTGCGTTTACTGCTAAGGGGAGAGAATGAGCGACATTGCAACGCCTGCTTCCAGCCTCCTCGAGGAACGCGCGATTCGCAAGATCACCTGGCGACTCATTCCGTTCCTGATGCTCTTGTATTTCGTAGCTTTTCTGGACCGGATCAACGTAGGGTTCGCCGCTTTAACCATGAACAAAGATGTCGGACTGACGTCGCAGATGTTCGGTCTCGGTTCGGGCATCTTCTTCCTTGGCTACTTCGTCTTCGAAGTCCCGTCCACGATCATCCTGCACAAAGTAGGAGCGCGTTTCTGGATCGGCCGAGTCATGATCACCTGGGGACTGGTGTCTATCGCGATGGCATTCACTCGAGGCCCGATCAGCTTCTATGTCCTCAGGTTTCTGCTTGGTCTTGCGGAAGCCGGCTTTTTCCCGGGAATCATTCTTTACCTCAGCTACTGGTTTCCTTCGAATCATCGCTCAGCGGTGACTGCGATGTTTATGGCGGC
>DATMPD010000326.1:0-14078 GCA_035567955.1 Edaphobacter sp. | reverse complement strand
GCGACGAGGCGTGGCAGAAGCTGGCGATCGACAATGTGGGGCGGATGATACGACGGGATTGGAACCATCCGTCGATTGTTCTGTGGGGTGTGAGGATCAACGAGTCGAGAGACAATCACGATTTCTATGTGCGCACCAACGCGCTGGCGCATGCGTTGGACACGACGAGGCAGACCGGGGGAATCCGGAACTTTCAGGGGTCGGAGCTTTTGGAAGACGTGTTTACGATGAACGACTTCGGATTTCCGTTGAGGAAACCAAACCATCCTCTCTATTTGAATACGGAGTTTGTTGGTCACACGTTTCCTACGAAGACGACTGACGATGACGAGCGGCAGAGGGAGCACACGCTGCGCCATGCGCGAATCCACAATCAATTGGCGTCGGATCCGCAGTATGCCGGCGGGATTGGATGGTGTGCGTTCGACTACAACACGCACTCGAACTTCGGCGCGGGCGACCGCATCTGCTACCACGGCGTAACCGATATCTTTCGCGAACCGAAGCCGGCGGCGGGTTTCTATAAATCGCAGTGCGACCCAGCGGAAGAAATAGTTTTGGAACCGGCGTTTCATTGGGCAAACAGCGATGAATCGACTCACTTTACCAAGGCGGTGGTGTGTTCAAACTGCGACCACCTGAAGTTCTTCACTCGGCCGGGAAGCGTGGAAGACGCGGAGTGGATCCCTTTGGCGGAGCTTGATCCAGAGCGCGTTGAGTTCAATCATCTGACGTATGCGCCGTTTGTGCTGGACCTGACCAAGGTAAAGTTTGCGTGGGGCGATCTACGGATTGATGGGTATTTGAAGGGCGAAAAGAAGATCTCGAAGTCGCTTTCGGGGCGGGGGGTGGATCGTAAGTTTGTGCTGGTGGCGGATGATACTTCGTTGATCGCGGATGGGGCGGACACGACGCGGGTGGTGCTGCGAGTGACGGATGAGTTTGGTGCGGTGCGGACCTACGCGAATGATCCTGTGATTTTTACGCTTGAGGGGCCGGGTGCTTTGATTGGGGATAATCCGTTTTCGTTGATTGGCGGGACGGGGGCGGTTTGGGTGCGGGCGAAGGAAGAGGTTGGTGTGGTGCGATTGACGGCGAAGCATCCGCGGCTGGGCTCGCAGGTGGTGGAGATTCGTCTCACGAAGGCCGCGGAGATCGCCGGCTGGGACGGGTAGTGCTGCCGGACGGGCCCACTGCGCGTGGTGCGGCCACTTCGTGGCGTGTATACCGGCCTTGCACGATGGACTTCGGTGGTCCTCCCGTTGGTCGGAAGAAAATGATTCCGACCAACGGGAGGACCTATGCTGTTTGTTTAGCCAAGACAAGTTAAAAAGGCGTGTGAACGCCCGCCCCACGCGCAGTGGGCCCGTCCGGCAGGACATAGTCTCTATTTATTTATTGAGATGTTGCTTCAGGACCTCGAGGAATTTTGCCAGCCATGCGGGATGCGCGGGCCATGCGGGGCCGGTGACGAGCTTGCCGTCTGCGATGGCGGCGGTCACGTCGAGTGACACGAAGATGCCCCCAGCGAGTTCGACATCCGGTTGGCAGGCCGGATAGGCATTGAGCTTCTTGCCCTTGATGACTCCGGCGGCGGCGAGAATCTGCGGACCGTGGCAGAGAGCGGCGATGGGCTTGTCGGCGTTGGCGAAGTAGCGGACGATCTCGAGGACTTTGGGGTTGAGGCGCAGATATTCGGGCGCGCGTCCGCCGGGGATGACGAGAGCGTCGTAGTCCTGTGGCTTAGTGTCGGCGAAGGTGGCGTTGAGGACGAAGTTGTGACCGCGTTTCTCGGAGTAAGTCTGGTCGCCCTCGAAGTCGTGGATGGCGGTGCGGACGAATTCGCCGGACTTCTTATCGGGGCAGATGGCGTGGACGGTGTGGCCGACCATCTGCAGCGCCTGAAAGGGCACCATGACTTCGTAGTCTTCGACGTAGTCGCCTACGAGCATGAGCAGCTTTGCTGTCTTAGTGGTGGTCATTGTGAATCCTTTCGTGACGAGGGGCTACTAGCCTCTCTCTAATTTAGAAGCGTCATCGCGATTAGAGGCGTCATCGCGACGTATGGCATGCGGGTTGACGTCAGCAAACAGCAAATCCCCATTCGACTTTGCTCCGGGGCACGTGCTCCACTCCGATGCGCTCCGGTCGGAATGAGGATTATGTCGGACCCAGGTCACTAATAGCCGTTGGCGATGAGGTATTCCTCGGTCAGTTGGAACGCTTCGTGGGGCTTCTGCTGCCGCTCGGCGTATTTGCTTAGGACGTCGACTTCGATGTTGAGGGGGCTGCCGGGAGTGAGGGTGCGAAGGCTGGTGGCGTCGTAAGTGTGGGGGATGATGGCGACCTCTACCTCGTTGCCGGCGATGGAGGCTACGGTGAGACTGATGCCTTCGATGGTGATGGAGCCCTGGGGAACGACGTAACGGGTGAGGGCTTCGGGGAGCTGGATGCGAAGGCGGTAGTCGGTCTTGGCGGCTGTGGGTGTGATGGGAGTCAGGGCGAGGAGGGTTGCGGTGCCGTCGACGTGGCCCTGGACGACGTGGCCTCCGAGGGGCGAGCCGGCGGGGGTGGGGAGCTCGAGGTTGACGATGGCGTCGGGGCGGAGGCGGGAGAGGGTGGTGCGGGCGATGGTCTCGGCGGCGAGGTCGGCGGAGAAGCGTGGGGGGAAGGCGTTGGGTTCGATGCTGAGGGCGGTGAGGCAGACGCCGTTGACGGCGATGCTGTCGCCGGTGTTGAGGCGGGAGGTGAGGGTGGGCGAGGCGATGGTGATGCGGGTTGCGCCTTCGGTGGGGGTGACGGCGAGAAGGGTGCCGGTGGTTTCGATGAGGCCGGTGAACATAGATACAGGGTACAGTTGTCCGTTCTCAGTTGTCAGGTCTCAGGGGTGTTCGCTGGCCAGGGGTCGTGGAGATAGCCGGTGATGCAGGCGTCTGGACCGTAGGTGGTTCGGGTGATGCGGTGGAGAGACTGTTCGAAGAGATAGGGGGAAGCGATGCCCTGTGCGAAGGGGAGGGCCTGTTCGCCCAGTTCGGTGTCGGCGTAGATGAGGACGACTTTGTCTACCAGGTTCTGGCGCAGGAAAGAGCCGTTGAGGTGAGAGCCGCATTCGAGGAGGAGGCTGAGGATCTGGCGTTGGGCGAGGGTGGAGAGGACGGCGGGTAGGCTGAGGCGTTCGGCGTGGTCGGGGATCTGTTCGATCTGGACGCCGAGAGAACGGAGGGCGGCTGCTTTGGAGGGTGGGGCGAGGGATCCGCAGAGAATGAGGAGGTCTGACTGTGAGCCAGAGGAGCCGCGGGCGCTTGCAGCGGAGCGGACTAGCTGGGAGGTGAGGGGGATGCGGAGGTGGGTGTCGAGGATGACGCGGAGTAGCGGACGGCGGCGAGGCAATTCGCTGCGGGCCGGATTCTGCATTCCGCTGCGGGCTGGATTCTGCATTCCGCTGCGGTCGGTGAGTTGAGGGTCGTCGGCGAGGACGGTGCCGATGCCGGTGAGGACGGCGTCGGAGGCGTGGCGAAGGAGTTGCACCTGGTGGCGCGCGGCGGGGCCGGTGAGCCAGAAGGGCTGGTTGGGAGCGCGTTCGGTGGGCGGTGGAGCAAGTTTGCCGTCGACGGAGAGCGCGGCTTTGAGGGTGACGAACGGGGTTCGATGCTGGATGAAGTGGGCGAAGGCGTCGTTCAGGTCGCGGGCGGGTTGTTCGAGGACGCCGAGGGTGATTGCGATGTTGGCGGCGCGAAGTTTTTGGATGCCCTGGCCGCTAACCAGGGGGTTGGGGTCCTGGGTGGCGATGACGCAGCGGGAGATGCCGGCGTCGATGAGGGCGTTGGCGCAGGGCGCGGTGCGGCCGTGGTGGCTGCAGGGCTCGAGGGTGACGTAGGCTGTGGCGCCTTTGGTGGAGATGCCGCGATGGGCTGCTTGTTTGAGGGCTACGATTTCGGCGTGATCGCGGTGGTCGTAGAGGTGCGCGCCTTCGCCGATGATCCTGGGTGTGCTGCCGTCGGAGGGCGGTTGGGTAAGGACACAGCCTACCTGGGGGTTCGGGGAGGCGAGGCCGATGGTTTCGGCGGCGAGGTTGAGGGCTCGCTGCATGAAGACTTCGTCATGGCTGTGGGGCGTTTTGTCCGGCATGGCGTCGAGTGGTTAATCCGTGTTTTTGCGTTGACGGGTACCCCCTCCCCCTGGGGTATTTGGGTAAAGTCCTTGAATTGAATATTTTGCAGCAGTTGGTGTTTGCGAAGTATTGATACTGCGTAGTATGCGGCTAAAGCATTTGATACTAACGAGTTAGCTTCCGGCAGGGCGGGCCGTACTGTTTTTTTGTCCCTATTCAGTATAACGGTTTGGATACAACTTAAATGCCAGGCCGATCTTGCTGCATCGTAAGCAGTTAGTGGCGTAGCGACTTGACATGCGATTTTTGGGCTGAAAACGGAAAAGATAATTGCAAATGCAAGAGGGGGGAGTTTAGGCGGTGGCGAGATCGGGATTCAGAAGGTGAGGAAGAGTGGTTTTAAACAGAGTGCCCAACCTAGTGAAGGGTTTCATCGTCACTATGGTTGGGCGTTTAGGGATATTTTTTTCAGCAGTTGAGACTTACCGCTCCTGCCATATCGTTTGGACAGTTAGCTGGTCGACTTACTTTACGCTGATATTGAAGGTTTTATCTGAGTTAGGACACGCGCCTTGCACTGTGTAGGTCGCGCTGGTGCCGGAAGCACCTGTTGCCTTGCAGACTGCTAATCCTCGGTACGACTCTATGCCTGCTCCGGTGTCCTCCGCACAAAAGTTTTTTGGCGCTGTGGTGATTGTGAAGGTTTTTTGAGGGTCACTAAACCAGGGGATTTTTTGGTTGTTGAGAACGGAAATCGGTTCCACAGCAGGTTTTGGGTATTGATTATCGCAATCGATTCTTATTCGGGCTAAGGGCGGCGGTTCGGTTGCGACTGCGGCAGCGGCAGCGGGAGTAGCGGCTGGAGTAGCCCTTGGAGTGCTTGCAGGGATTGCCTGCAAAATGGTTCCGCTTTGGCTCCTCGGGTCCATCCCGGGATCCACACAAGGATTCCGTGAGTCACATTCGAAGTTGAAATCTCCCTCTTTCTGGACGAAGCAGTAGGTAAGCGTATCGCCGGGGTTTCCCTGGCACGGGGAAAATCCGGGGAACGAGACATAGGCAGCGGTTGCCGTGGGGTGATTCTTTGTGGGCTGCACAAACCACTCGACAATATCATTCGCCTGGGGCGCCAAAACTACTTTACCGGTGGGATCTATTTCCAATCTGATCAAATTAGTTCCTTTGGGTGCAGGGGCGGGTTTCGGCTTTTGGGCGGCGGGCGGGGCACCAAGGAGAGAACCAATGATGAGAGGGGCAGCAACAATGGCTATGAGGGTCGTTCCATTGATATTCATGGGTGGTGATCCTTTCAAATTCGTAATGGAGTGAGGTACGTGCTACGAAGTTGCAGGCCCGGAAGTGGATTGCTTTTTCTGTAGGTGCGATAGATATCTGGGGAGCGCCTCCTGTTCGGCATCGGTTGTTACTCGTTTGGGTTCAACCCTGAGGTGCCGGCGTTGAAGGTTGAGGTGCGGGATTGACGGTCAGGGTGGGGGATGTTGAACCGCACGCATTTTTGCCTGACGTCGTCACGGTATAGGCGACCGTATAGGGTGGGGTTTGGTTGGCGTCTTTCACTACCGTGCACGTCCGTTGAGTTTGTGCGACGGTCGGCTGGCTACAAAGTTGAACGGGGGTGTTTTGGACATTGAATCCAGCGACGGTGAAACCTAAGGAACCGGACTTCCAGACGATGTTTTCGGTGACGTTTACAGCAGAGCCCGGGGGATCGGGAACCCATGTGACTACTGGAGCCCCATTTGGATCGGGGCACGAGATGATGGCAACTACAGAGCCTCCCTCGGTTGAGGGGACCAAACCGCCAGGCGGCGGCAACCTGGCGAGACCGGTGTCGCTTCTTGGATCTACGCCAGGATCCACACACTTTGAGGATCCAGCACAAAGATATTGGAAGTTCCCGCTCGAAGTATTGATGGTGCATGTGTCTGTGGTATCTGCAGGCTTCTTGATTTCCTGACAGGGAGCGTCGGTTAGAAACCTGACCTGGACAGGGTGGTCGGCCTGATCTACCCAGCTGATTACGTCTTGCTCCTGCGGCGACAGGTTTATTTTGCTGGTGCCATTTTCAACGGTGACTGTAATTTTGTTTTTGTTATTAGTCTGAGGTTTGGGAGCCATCATGTGGCCCAGAAAGGCGCCGATGATCAGAACGCAGAGGCATATCCCTGCGAAGGTCCAAGGCTTGAGAGTCATTTGGAGTCATCCTTTCAATTCTCGATGAAACGGGGCCAATCCTACGAAGCTGCGGGCCTGGGAGTGGAGGGTTTCTTCGCAACACGAGACAGATACCTTGGGTCTTTACGAATTTCTCTCAAGTCGAGGGCGAAATCGACTTCCACGGGTGAAAGCCCCCGATCCATGCAAGTGAGGAGAAGTTTTGTCGCATCCTCTTTTTTGCCGAGAAGAGCGAGCGCCTGGACTTTCGTGAATTGGGATTCGACATCGCCGGCTCCGCGGCGTTCCGCATTTTCGATGTCGGTTGCAGCACTGGCCGCGTTGCCTATTTTGGCGTGATAGAAGGCCAGAGTCATCCAGGTGGGGCCACTGCGGGGATTGTCCTGCAATTCCTCTGACAGCAGACGTGCGGCCTTTGCGTAGTTCTCGCGTACGAGAGCCGGCTGGCCAAGCATCGCGTAGCAGTCGCCGATGTCTCTCCATATCATGTGGTACTTGGGATCGAGGTTTGCGGCCTGCTGGTAGTTTGCGAGAGCGTTTTTGTAGTTTCCGTCGCTGAAGGCGATGTCGCCGAGGTTGCGATACGCCGTTTCGTTGGGGCTGCGCTGGATACTGCGCTGGGAGGCATCGATGGCTTCATCGTGCTTGCCGAGTGCGATGTACATTTCGCCGAGATTGGCCAGCGGCCTTGCCACGTTCGGGGCGGCCATGGCTGCAGCGTCGAAGGCGTCGGCAGCTTGTTGATACTTTGCCTGGCGGAAGAGTATCCAACCGAGCTCATTGTTTGCGGGCCAGTAGTTGGGGCGCTCCTTCAGGATCTCTCGATAGGTCTGCTCCGCCTCAGGCCACCGGTTTGTGTTGCGCAGGGCCTGCGCCCGATAGAGCATGATCTCCGGGTTTCCGGGATCGGCCTTGAGCGCCCTGGTGAAGTAGGTCATGGCGTTGTTGGTGTCGCCGGTGTAGAGATAGACGAGGGCGCGGCTGAGGAGTCCGGTCGCTGACGTGGAGTTAGAGTCAGCTGCTTTCTCTGCATTCTGGCGCGCCAGATTGAGAATGGCTGGATCATGCAATACGCGGTATTTGCGGGTGTAGGCAATGGCTAGTCTGGCGTAACCGAGGCGGAAGTGAGGCTCTTTTTCGAGGCATTCGGCGTATTTCAGGATCGCGGCGTCGAGGCCGGTGTTATTGGGCTGAGCGGCGAGTTGCTCTGCCTGGCTGAATAAGGAAAACGCGGCGGGAGAGATTCCGAGTAACTCATCGGTGTCTCTGGCGGTCTTGTCCTGGTCGGGCAGACCTAACAATCTGGCTGCTGCCGAGGATCCCTTGTCGGCGAGAGAGCTGATGTCGGCGCGGCTGGAGGTGATGTGATGCCTGCGAAGCAGACGCTGGGTTGCGGCATCCAACACCTGAAGAAGGAGTGTAACCGTGTTCGGGGTGGATTGAAGCGAGGCGGCCAGCACCAGGTTGGCGCCCAATGCATTTACCGATTCAGCCGGCGTGGCGGGCGAGGTGCTCGTGATATCGCTGGGAGCGATGATTAATAGATTTTTGACGTAGGCCTCGGCGCGGGCGAGGCGGCTGCGAATCGTGCCAAGCACGGTGGAGACGATCGGCGCCGATTCGCCTGGGCCGACGGGCCACGCCATGAGCGCGACAAAGCGCTTTTCCGGAATGGGGTGGATCCACAGGTCGATTCTGGGCCATTCAAACCAGAGGCCGCCGGCAAGGGCGAGGGACGACGCTCCTGCACCCATCTGGATCATTCGTCTGCGGGACAGGTGAAGAGGTTTTGCTGCATATCCCTGAGTCGAAGGCTCGAACCCTAATGGAGACATGGCCTCTGGAATTGTCCGACAGCGGCGCGAAAGATCCGGCTCAATACAGCCGCGAACGGCTTTTTTCCATTCTGGCGGAAGTCCGTCGAAGAGAACGTCCTTTCCTGTCTGGAGCTGGTTGTCGGAGTTGATGTGCGGCAGCCGGCCAGTCAGCATTTCGTGGATGACGACTCCGAAGGCATACACGTCTGTGGCCTTCGAAGGCGGTTGTCCGCGAAAGAGTTCGGGCGCCATGTATGCGGGAGTGCCGGCCACTCCGACTGCGGTCAGGGTTCGGCCGTCGGTGAGGTAGGCGTGGGCCAGGCCGAAGTCCATGACGGAGACGCGCACTTGTTCGCCGGAGCCGTCGAGCATGATGTTGGACGACTTGATATCGCGATGGAGGATGCCTGCATCGTGGATGGCGGTCAGGGCCGCGGCCACCTGCTTTGTGATGCAGGCCGCCTCGGGCAGATCGATTCGCGTTTTGCGAACCATTCTGGCTCCGAGGGTCTCGCCGGGCAGGAGCTTCATGGTCAGAAAAGTGAGCGGGCCGGCTGGTCCCTGACAATGGAAGATGTCGTATATGGGGCAGAGGTTGGGATGAATGACCTGCCGGGCAAGCAAGACCTCCCGCTCGAATCGCTTCTGCATGTGGGGTTCGTCGGCGATCTGCGGAAGGACTGTTTTTAGAGCGAGATGAATACCTTGCAGGCGGAGGTCCTCGACCTCATACACCTCTCCCATGCCGCCTCTTGCGATGAAGCGAATGACGAGAAAGCGCTCACCGAGGACGTCGCCCGGTCTGGGCCGGTTTGTGGATTCGAGGGGGGTTGTGTTCTGGTCGGATCTCTCACGGCCGTTTGTTTGGGAGCTTTGGCGAAAATCTATGGTGGTTTTTTCGAGGAAACCTGGCGTTGGGGGGTGGAGAGAACTTCCAGCACGGGGATCTTTGACGAGCCGTGATTCGACCGAACGTTTGAGCTCTAAATTCTCGCCGCAAACTTTATCGAGAAAGGCGGACCGGTCCCCGGGCTTGATTGCCAGGGCGGCATCGAAAAGCTGCTCGACCAACTCCTGCTGATCAGCCATAATCGCCACTCCAACAAACGTTGCAATAGGAGAATATGCGCCGAGGCTGTCCAATCATCGTGCAGGTTAAACAGACACGGGAGAAACATGGCCCATTTCGGAGAGCAAAAAGTTTCATCGCGGCGAGAGAAATGAATCCGCCGTTTGAAACAGGGTAGCCCAGATCTTGTTTGTTTCGATGGAATCCGGTTATGGAATCCGGGAGCTGACTCCTGCGTGTGATACACAGCTTATACGAGTCGAGGCATGGTATCAGGATTTTTCTGGATGGGAAAGTAAATGGAGGGTCAGGGCGGAGGAAGTCGCTGTTGTGGAAGGAGGGGCTGCCCTTGGGTTTTTCGCCCCTGGTTGAGCGTAGAGGACGCGGACGTGACGGCCGGGAAGGTGCTACAACTGTAGTCGATGCGAGCTGTGAGTCCAATGCTGACGCCCCGGGAGGCGGCACGGTTGCTCGGGGTGAGCTATGCCACGATCAAGCAGTGGATATTGAGCGGCAAGCTGAAGACGGTGCAGACTCCGGGGGGGCATCATCGTCTGACCGAGGCGGCGCTAAGGCCCTTTTTGCAGAAGGACAAAATGAAGCCGGCGGCCGACTCGCGCCAACGCTACCGTCGGGTGAGCGGCAGAAATCAGCTTGTGGGCAAGGTGGTGGGTATCCGCGTCGAGGGGCTTCTGGCTGAGGTGGTGCTCTCGGTTGGAGATACCCATGTGACGGCGATTATTACGGCGAACGCGGTTCGGGAATTGCAGTTGAAGAAGGGTGATACGGCAGCTGCTCTTATCAAGTCGACTGATGTGATGATTGAGCGCCTGGATGATCTTGCCTAGCTGGCCGCCGCAGGGATTTTCTGTTCGTGATGGGGTGGTGGGATAGGGGAGCGGATTTCTTCGCCTTGTTGTGCGTGAGCGGCTTCGGTCGGAAATGACGATGCATTGGGTGAATTGTGGAAACGGCCGTTGAAAGTCTTGTCGGAAAGAGCTGGAGGACTGTGAAGGAATGTGGACCTTCGGGATCCTTCGCGGCGCTCAGGATAACAGCAAGAAACAAGTGGCTCGGCGGATATAAGGGTGGGATTCGAGCGCGCCCGAGAAGGGCGAATCGTTTGACTATACGATTTGAATCGACTAACTTCATAGGATGTGATCGAAGCGCACTCGGCTGACTTCGTACCCTTCCAGTCTGCCTCGACCGTAATTTGCGCAATTCCTCACCATCTGCAGATGCGAGTTTGAGCTGCGTTTCAGGAGCGGGCTTTTTCCCATGAGGGCTGTTCGTATTTTTTCGGGGTTTGTCTTTTTTGTTTTGATCGCCGGGTTGGTGTCGTTTGCACAAATCGCGGCAGGTCTTCGGGGGCGTGTGCTTGATCCCTCCGGGGCGGCGGTTGCGAATGCTCATGTGGAGTTGATCGAATCTGCGAAGAATGTGCATCAATCGACGACGGCTTCGAGCACAGGCGACTATCTGTTTACGAACCTCAATCCGGGGTCGTACGAAGTGGTTGTGGCGGCGTCGGGTTTTCAGACGCTGCACCATACGGGGATTACAGTGGCCGTGGGACAGACGGTGACCGCCGATCTTGCGCTGAGTCCCGGGGGCGACCAGCAGACGGTGACAGTCAACAGCGACTATCCGGTGATGCAGGTGGGAACGAGCGATATTCAAACGAACATTGCTGGACCGACGATTGTTGCGATGCCTCTGAACACGCGGAATTTCATTCAGCTTTCGACGTTGGCGCCTGGGGTGGAGCTGCCGCCGGGGACGCTGCTGCCGCGCATCAACGGGGGACGGCCGCGGACGAATGAGTATATCTATGACGGCATCTCGGCGCTGCAGCCGGAGCCCGGGCAGGTGGCGTACTTTCCGATCCTCGATGATATCCAGGAGTTCACGGTTGAGGCAAATAATGTGCCGGCGGAGTTTGGGCGGTTCAATGGCGGTGTGGTGAACGTGGCGACACGGTCGGGATCGAACGCGGTGCACGGAAGTTTGTTCGAGTACTTTCGGAATGAAGATCTAAACGCGCGGAATTATTTTTCTCCCGCTCCAGCCCGGAAGCCGGAGTACAGGCGCAATCTGTATGGCGCTACCCTTGGCGCTCCGATTCTTCATGACAAGCTTTTTTTCTTTGGCGACTACCAGGGCGTGAATCAGTTGATTGGGGTGACGCGCATCTCGACTGTCCCGACGCTGGCGATGCGGCAGGGTATCTTTACCGGTGTTTCGAAGATCTACAACCCTGCGACGACGCAGACGGTGGCAGGGAAGTTCGTTCGCCAGGAGTTTCCGAACGATGTGATCAACGTGCCGCTGGATCCGGCGGCGAAATCTTTGCTGGCTAGGTTTCCTACGCCGACGAACTCGGCTGCGGCGAACAACTATACGCGGACGGCGAATGACTCGGATCATCAGAACCAGTTTGATGTTCGCGTGGATGGAACTTACAGGGCTCGGGATCGGGCCTTTGGGCGTTACACCTACTACAACGAGGTGGAGTTGCCGGTGGCGCCCTTGCCGGATGGAAGCGGGCTGATTAGCGGCGCGGTGTTGGGGACGGGTGGTGTGGTGGGGTTGTCGAATGTGCTGGGTCAGCAGGCGGTGTTCAATGAGACGCATACATTTTCTGCGCGGCTGCTGAATAACCTTGCTGTCGGCTATACGCGCCGAGGTAATACGATTGTGGGGCCGACGCTGGGGACCACTGCTTCGTCGGCGCTGGGGATTCCGGGGATTCCGACGAACGCCGCGTTCAACAATGCGTTGCCGTTGTTTACGATTACGGGCATTCAGCAGCTTGGGCCATCGGCGAGTACGTTTGCGCAGTTTCAAACTGCGGTGTGGCAGATGGTGGATATGGTCACGCTCACCAGGGGACCGCATGCGATCAAGGCTGGGATCGATTTCCGGTGGTATCAGTTGAATACGGTGTCTCCGCCGAATCCAACGGGCTCGTTTGCGTTTACCACGACGGGGACGAATCAGCAGGGCGTGACGAATAGCGGCAATTCTGTGGCGAGTTTTCTGCTGGGGCAGGTGGATACGTTCGCGATTGATTTGCAGGAGAGCAAGATTCGTCCGCGCGACATGATCGAGGAATATTTCGCCCAGGATGACTGGAAGGTTTCGCCGCGATTGACGCTGAACATTGGGGCGCGGTGGACGCTTCATTTTCCTTCGGTGGAAAAGAACAATCAGGGTGCGGTGTTCAACCTTGGAACGCAGCAGTTGGATTATCTGGGGCAGAACGGGAACTCGCGGAGTGCGCGTGAGCTGCACTATGACAATGTTGCGCCGCGACTGGGTTTTTCGTTTCTTGCTACACCGAAGACGGTGGTGCGGGCGGGGTATGGGATTGTCTTTATTGATCAGTCGGGGATTACGACTCCGTTTACTACGCCGCAGTTTCCGTTCATTCAGAACGTGCAGCAGAAGACTCAGGACAGCGTGAATGCAGCGTTTGGACTTTCGGGTGGGCCTTCGGTTGCGCCGATTCCATTTACTCCAGATGCGGGGTTGGGGCAGAGTGTTTATACGGCGAAGAAGACGGCTGGGTCAGGCTATGTGCAGCAGTGGAACCTGGCGGTGCAACGGTCGATTACGAACAATATGTCGGTGGAGATTGCTTATGTGGGATCGCATATTGTTCATGTCGGGGTTCCTGACTCGAACCTGAATCAGTTGACGGCGGCGCAGCTTGCGCAGGGGCCTTCGCTGCTGGCGCAGGTGAACAATCCTTACTTCGGGCAGATCCCTGTTTCGAGTTCGATTGGCACGAAGACGGTGAGCCAGGCGCAGTTGCTGAAGCCTTATCCTCGATTTTTGAATGTAGCTACGTATAGGAACAACAGCGGTACGACGAACTACAACGCGATAGAGGGCAAGGTGGAGCAGAGGTTTTCGCGCGGGGTCGCTTTTTTGTTTGCGTATACGCATTCGAAGTTGATTGACGATGCTTCGTCGGTGTTTTCGTCTACTGTGCTTTCGTCGCCGAACTCCAACAGTCTGATCGCAGCGGATACGTTTCGGCCTAATCTGGAACGGGACTCGTCGAATGGCGATATGCCGAATGTGACGTCGTTCAGCGGGATCTATGAGCTGCCTGCCGGACGGGGACGTCGGTTTGCATCGACGGGTATAGGCAATGCGGTTTTGGGAGGATGGTCGCTGAATGCGATTTTTTCGCTGCAGTCAGGGATGCCGGTGACGGTGACGCAGGCGACCAATAACAACTCGTTCGCGGGATTTGCGCTGCAGCGGCCTAATATTGTCGGGAACCCGAGTTTGCCGGCGAGTCAGAGGACGCCAGCGCGCTACTTCAACACGGCGGCGTTTGCTACGGCTCCGCAGTTTGTTATTGGCACTGCTTCGCGGAATCCGGTGCGGGGGCCGGCTTATCGGGATCTTGATATGGCGCTGGTAAAAAATATGTCGCTGCCGCTGGAGACGAGCCTGCAATTCCGGGCGGAGATGTTTGATATTACGAATACGCCCGCGTTTTCGTCGCCGAATGGGAGTTTCGGCTCTGCGGCGTTTGGGAGTATTACGAGTACGTCGACTGATCCGCGGGTGATGCAGTTTGCGCTTCGGTTGAGCCGGTAGGATTTCGTCGAATCTCCGGCGCCAACTACTCGAGGAGGGAGTCGATGAAGGAGCTGCTGTCGAAGGGGATGATGTCTTCGAGTTTTTCGCCGATGCCTGCGTAGATGACGGGGAGCTTGAGTTCGGTGGCGATGGCGAGGACGATGCCGCCTTTGGCGGTGCCGTCGAGTTTGGTGAGAACGATGCCGGTGACGTTGGCGGCTTCGGTGAAGAGGCGGGCTTGTTGGAGGCCGTTCTGGCCTGTGGTTGCGTCCATGACGAGGAG